>JBAXJZ010000224.1:0-7012 GCA_037137595.1 Burkholderiales bacterium
GCCTTCATCCACATCGCGCGGCACGGTCTGGAAACCCTGTATCGCCAGGTCTCCGGCCTGGGTTATGTCGTGCTGCTGACTGACGCGCGCGGCATCACCGTGGACTTCATCGGCGACCTGCAGCGCGAGACGAGCCTGCGGCGCGCGGGCCTGTACCTCGGCGCGGACTGGAGCGAGCCGGTCGCGGGCACCTGCGGGGTCGGCACCTGCATCACCACCGGCGAGTCGCTCACCGTCCACCTCGACGACCATTTCGACGCGACGCACATCCCGCTCACCTGCACCGCCAGCCCGATCTTCGACTCGGCCGGCGAGATGACCGGCGTGCTCGACATCAGCCAGCTGAGCTCGGCCGAGCCGAAGGCGAGCCAGGCCCTCGCGCTGCAGGTCGTGGAGTCCTTCGCCCGCCGGATCGAGGACGCCGCCTTCCTCAATCGGCACCGCGCGAACTGGATCCTCCGCCTGTCGGCCGCGCCGCAGTTCCTCGAGGTCGGGCCGCAGTACCTGCTCGCGTTGGACGCGGGCGGTCGGGTGGTCGGCCACAACCGCGGCGCGCAGCGGCACCTGGGCGCCGGCGCGGTCCTGGTCGGCCGGCGCTTCGACGAGCTCTTCGAATGCCGCTTCGAGGAGATCGGCCGCTTCCTGCCGACCCGCGCCGCGGACCAGCGCGCGGTGATGCGTGCGGGCGGGCGTGAACTGCTGTTCCTGTCGGCGACCCCGCCGCCGGTGTCGAGCGTCGGACGCAGCGCGCACCGCGCGCCGATCCCCGCGCCGCTCGCCGCGCTGTCGGCGGGCGATCCCGCGCTCGACCGCCAGGTGGAGCGGGCGGCGCGGCTGGTCAACTCGCCGGTGAGCCTGCTGGTCACCGGCGAGACCGGGTCGGGCAAGGAGTGGTTCGCCAAGGCGGTGCACGCGTCCGGCGAGCGGCGCGGCCGGCCCTTCGTCGCGGTCAACTGCGCGGCGATCCCGGAGTCCCTGATCGAGAGCGAGCTCTTCGGCCACGTCGCCGGCAGCTTCTCGGGCGCGGCCTCGCGCGGCAAGCGCGGGCTGATCACCGAGGCCGACGGCGGCACGCTGTTCCTCGACGAGATCGGCGACATGCCGTATCCGCTGCAGTCGCGCCTGCTGCGCGTGCTGTCGGAGCGCGAGGTGCTGCCGGTCGGTGCGACCCGGCCGATCCCGGTCAACATCCGCGTGATCGCCGCGACCCACGCGCCGCTGGAGGCGATGGTCCGCGACGGCCGCTTCCGCGCCGACCTGTACTACCGGCTGAACGCCGCGCAGTTCGCGCTGCCGCCGCTGCGCGAGCGCTCGGACCTCGGTCCGATGATCGACCGGATGCTCGGCGACGCGATGCTGACGCCGGCCGCCCGCGAGCGGCTGATGGCCCATGCCTGGCCCGGCAACCTGCGCGAGCTCGCCAACGTGCTCGGCGTCGCGACCAGCGTCTGCGAGGGCGGCATGGTGGACGTCGACGACCTGCCGCCGCTGCACGCGCCGCGCGCGCCGGTCGGGACGCCGGAGCGTGGGGCGTCGGCCGGCGCCACTCCGCGGGGTGGGCCCGCCGCCGCCGACGACGCGCTGCTCGTCGTGCTGCGCGGCTGCCGCTGGAACGTCAGCGACGCGGCACGCCGCCTGGGCGTATCGCGGATGACGGTCTACCGGCGGATGGAGCGGGCCGGAATCGTGCCGCCGAACCGGATCGACTGAGCCACGTCCGCGTGACAGGTGTCACGCGGACGTGTGACACCCGCTCGTTCGCACGGGCCTCGCGGTGACACGCCGAGGTCCGTCGGATCAGGGACTTGCGACGGACCACCGGCCTGGCACGCCTCTTGATCATGTCGGCCGAGGCC
Organism: Burkholderiales bacterium; assembly: GCA_037137595.1. Classification (GTDB taxonomy): domain Bacteria; phylum Pseudomonadota; class Gammaproteobacteria; order Burkholderiales; family Burkholderiaceae_E; genus UBA4615. The sequence continues at coordinate 1,857 of JBAXJZ010000224.1, forward strand.
GCGCCGTCCGTGCGCCGGCCCGACCACCCGGAGGAGACATCCGATGACCGCACCGACCCCGACCGCCCGCGCGTCGCGCTGGCTCGCCTCGTTCGAGGCCGCGCTCGCCGCCCGCGACATCCCCGCCGCCACCGCGCTGTTCGACGAGGACTGCTACTGGCGCGACCTCGTCGCGTTCACCTGGAACCTGCGCACGCAGGAAGGCCGCGGCGCGATCGCCGAGATGCTGGGCGCGCAGCTGGGGGACGTCGTGCCGAGCGGCTTCCGCCTCGACGGCGAGGCAACCGAGACCGACGGCATCGTCGAGGCCTGGTTCCATTTCGAGACACGCGTGGCGCGCGGCTACGGCCACCTGCGGTTGCGCGAGGCACACGGCCGCGACGCCGCCTGGACGCTGCTCACCACGATGACCGAGCTCAAGGGCTTCGAGGAGAAGAAGGGCGAGCGTCGGATCAAGGGCGCCGAGCACGGCGTGCACCCGGGCCGCAGGACCTGGCTCGAGCAGCGGCAGGAGGAGCAGGCGCGACTGGGTGTCGACGAGCAGCCCTACGTGGTGATCATCGGCGGCGGGCAGGGCGGGATCATGCTCGCCGCGCGGCTGCGCCGGCTCGGCGTGCCGACGATCGTCGTCGAGCGCAACGCGCGCCCCGGCGACAGCTGGCGCAACCGCTACAAGTCGCTGTGCCTGCACGACCCGGTCTGGTACGACCACTTCCCCTACCTGCCGTTCCCGGACGACTGGCCGGTGTTCGCGCCGAAGGACAAGATCGGCGACTGGATGGAGATGTACACGCGCGTCATGGAGCTCAACTACTGGAGCTCGACGACAGCGAAGAAGGCGGTCTACGACGACGCGAAGGGCGAGTGGGCGGTGACCGTCGAGCGCGACGGCCGCGAGATCGTGCTGCGGCCCCGGCAGCTGGTGTTCGCGCTCGGCGTCTCGGGCTACGCCAACGTGCCGAAGCTCCCCGGCGCGGAGACCTTCCTGGGCGACCAGCACCATTCGAGCCGCCACCCGGGGCCCGAGGCGTACCGCGGGAAGAAGGCGGTGGTGCTCGGTTCGAACAACTCGTCGCACGACATCTGCGCGGCGCTCTGGGAGCACGGTGCCGACGTGACAATGGTCCAGCGCACCAGCACGCACATCGCGCCCTCGGATTCGCTGATGGAGCTCGCGCTCGGCGGGCTCTACTCGGAGCAGGCGGTGAAGGCCGGCATCGACCACCACAAGGCCGACCTGGTGTTCGCGAGCGTGCCCTACCGGATCATGCACACCTTCCACATCCCGGTGTACGAGGAGATGAAGCGGCGTGACGCCGACCTCTACGGGCGGCTGGAGAAGGCGGGCTTCATGCTCGACTTCGGCGACGACGGGTCCGGCCTGTTCATGAAGTACCTGCGCCGCGGCTCGGGCTACTACATCGACGTGGGCGCGAGCGAACTGGTGGCCAACGGCAGCATCAGGCTGCGCAGCGGCGTGGGCATCGAGCGGATCAACCCGCGTTCGGTGACGCTCACCGATGGCACCGAGCTCGAGGCGGACCTGCTGGTCTACGCGACCGGCTACGGCTCGATGAACCAGTTCCTCGCCGACCTGGTCTCGCCGGAGGTCGCCGACCGCGTCGGCAAGGTGTGGGGCCTGGGCTCGAGCACCACCAAGGATCCCGGTCCGTGGGAGGGCGAGCTGCGCAACATGTGGAAGCCGACGAACCAGCCGCAGCTGTGGATCCACGGCGGCAACCTGCACCAGAGCCGCCACTACTCGCAGTTCCTGTCGCTGCAGCTGAAGGCGCGCTACGAGGGCCTCGACACGCCGGTCTACGGGCAGGCGCCGGTGCACCACCTGCGCTGACCCGGGGCGACGCGGGCCGCGTCGCGGCCCGCGTCCGTCCTCAGGCGGCGCGCGCGGCCTCGTCGGCGAGGAACACCCGGGCGCGCCGCGGCGTCAGCACCACCACCTCGCCCTCGCGCAGCGCGAGGCCGCGGAACCGCTCAGCCGCGAGGTGCGCCTCGACGATGCCGCCGTCCGCGTCCTCGCGGTCGAGCTCGAGCCGTGCGATCGCGCCGGTGACGGTCGCGCGCGCGAGCCGCGCGACGATGCCCGAGTCGCCGGGCGACCAGCGCGCGACGTCGAGCTCGTGCGGCCGCACGTAGGCCAGCGCCTCGGCGTCGCGGGCCGCCTCGTGCTCGGGCGACGCGAGCTCCACGTCGCCGAGCCGGACCGTGCCCCCGTCGACACGGCCGTGGAACAGGTTCACGTCGCCGAGGAAGCCGTAGACGAAGGGCGTCGCCGGCTCCGACCACACCTCGTCGGGTGTGCCGACCTGCTCGACGCGACCGGCGTTCATCAGCACCACGCGGTCGGCGACCTCGAGCGCCTCCTCCTGGTCGTGGGTGACGAACACGCTCGCCACGTGCAGCTCGTCGTGCAGCCGGCGCAGCCATCGCCGAAGCTCCTTGCGGACCTTCGCGTCGAGCGCGCCGAAGGGCTCGTCGAGAAGCAGCACCTTCGGCTCGACCGCGAGCGCCCGCGCGAGCGCGATCCGCTGCCGCTGGCCGCCCGAGAGCTGGGGCGGGTAGCGGTCGCCGAGCCAGTCGAGCTGGACCAGCTCGAGCAGCGACTTCACCTTCTCGCGGATGGCCGATTCCGACGGCCGTTCGCCGCGCGGCTTCACCCGCAGTCCGAAGGCGACGTTCTCGAACACGGTCATGTGCCGGAACAGCGCGTAGTGCTGGAACACGAAGCCGACCTGCCGCGAGCGGACGTCGACGTCGGTGGCATCCGCACCGGAGAACAGCACACGCCCCGTGTCGGGCGCCTCGAGGCCGGCGATCACGCGCAGCAGCGTCGTCTTGCCGCAGCCGGAGGGGCCGAGCAGCGCGACCAGCTCGCCCGATTCGATGCGCAGCGACACGTCGTCGAGCGCGCGGAAGTCGCCGAAGCGCTTGGAGACGGAACGGACTTCGATCGTCATGGTGCGGGTCCTGGAGTCAGGCGGTGGCGGCGCGCGTCGCCGGCTGCGGCGCTTCGGGAGGGAGCTCGTCGCCGGCGACGCCGCGCTCGGCGCGCCACTCGACGAAGCGCTTGACGGCCAGCGTGGCGACGGCGAGCAGGGTGAGCAGCGAGGCGACCGCGAACGAGGCGGCGAACTGGTACTCGTTGTAGAGGATCTCGACGTGCAGCGGGATCGTGTTGGTCACGCCCCGGATGTGCCCGGACACCACCGAGACCGCGCCGAACTCGCCCATCGCGCGGGCGTTGCACAGGATCGTCCCGTAGAGCAGCGCCCACTTGATGTTCGGCAGCGTGACCCGCAGGAACATCTGCCAGCCCGAGGCGCCCAGCGTCAGCGCGGCCTGCTCCTCCTCGGTGCCCTGCGCCTGCATCAGCGGGATCAGCTCGCGGGCGACGAACGGGAAGGTCACGAAGACCGTCGCGAGGACGATGCCCGGCACCGCGAAGATCACCTTCATGTCGTTCGCCTGCAGCCACGGGCCGAACCAGCCCTGCGCACCGAACACCAGCACGAAGACCAGGCCGGCGACCACCGGCGAGACCGAGAACGGCAGGTCGATCAGCGTCACCAGGAACTGCTTGCCGCGGAACGAGAACTTGGCGATGGCCCAGGCGGCGGCGATGCCGAACACCAGGTTCAGCGGCACCGCCACGAAGGCGACCAGCAGCGTCAGCCGGATCGCGGCCGCCGCGTCGGGCTCGGTCAGCGACGCGATGTAGACGCCGGCGCCCTTGCGGAACGCCTCCATGAAGACGGTGACCAGCGGCAGCGCGAGGAAGAGGCCGAGGAAGGCGAGCGCGATGCCGATCAGCGTCCAGCGGACCCAGCGCGGCTCGGTCAGCGCCGGATTGCGGGCTGCGGCGCTCATCGCGGCACCCCGCCGACGCGGGCGCCGTCGGCGCCCATCCGACGTGCCTGCCACCACTGCAGGCCGTTGATCACCGCGAGCATCACGAAGGAGATCAGCAGCATCACCAGCGCGATCGCGGTCGCGCCGGCGTAGTCGTACTGCTCGAGCTTGGTGATGATCAGCAGCGGCGTGATCTCCGAGATCATCGGCATGTTGCCGGCGATGAAGACCACCGAGCCGTATTCGCCGATCGCGCGGGCGAGCGCGAGCGCGACGCCGGTCAGCAGCGCCGGGACGATCGTGGGCAGGATCACCCGCACGAAGGTCTGCAGCCGGTTCGCGCCGAGCGAGGCGGCGGCCTCCTCGAGCTCGCGCTCGGCCTCCTCGAGCACCGGCTGCACGGTGCGAACGACGAAGGGCAGGCCGATGAACACCAGCGCGATCACGATGCCGATCGGCGTGAACGCCACCTTGATGCCCCACCAGGCGGCGATGGGCGCGCCGAGCAGGCCGTTGGGCGCGTAGAGCGCCGTCAGCGCGATGCCGGCCACGGCCGTGGGCAGCGCGAACGGGAGGTCGACCAGCGCGTCGACGACACGGCGGCCCGGGAACTCGTAGCGGACGAGCACCCAGGCCACGATGAGGCCGAAGACCGCGTTGATGCCCGCGGCGATCAGCGACGCGCCGAAGGTGAGGCGGTAGGACGCGACCACGCGCGGCGAGCTGACCGCGGCCCAGAACTGATCCCAGCTGAGCGACAGGGTCTTGAAGAACAGCGCCGACAGCGGGATCAGCACCACGAGCCCGAGGTACATCAGCGTGTAGCCCATGGACAGGCCGAAGCCGGGCAGCACGCCGAAGCGGCGGGCGCGCGGTGCGCGGCGCGCCGGGGCCGCCACCGGGGCGGGCAGGGCGGAGACGGGAGTGGCCATCGGGGTGGTTCCGCTCAGGCCGTGGCCGGCTCGCGCTCGGGGTTCAGCGCGCGGCGGACCGAGGCGTCGTCGAGCTCGGGCGCGCACATGCCGATGAACCGCGTGCCGTAGTCGCGCAGGTAATGGCCGCGGCGCACCGCGATCCGCGTGACGTTCTCGGGGAACTGCGTGCCGGTGTCGAGCAGCCGCAACCGGCCCTCGCGGCCCGGCACGAAGGCGATCGACGCGACGATGCCCACGCCCAGGCCGAGCTCGACGTAGGTCTTGATCACGTCGGCGTCGAGCGCGGACATGACGATGTCGGGTGCGAGGCCGGCAGCGGCGAAGGCCGCGTCGATCCGCGCGCGGCCGGTGTAG
>JBAXJZ010000225.1:0-7006 GCA_037137595.1 Burkholderiales bacterium
TAGCCCTGCTGGCCGATGATCAGCACCGACAGGATCAGCGCCACCGCCTGCGTGATGATCGCGAAGTACACGCCGCCCACGCGGCGCTTGAACATCGCGTAGCCGATCACGAAGGCCAGCGCCACCGGCACCGCCACCACCGCGAACAGCGCGAAGGGCAGCGAGCGGAAGGGCTCCCACCACAGGGGCAGCGCGGTGAGCTGGTTCCAGTCCATGAAGTCGGGGATGCCCGGCGTGGACTGGATCCTGGTGCTCTCGGGGTCGGAGGCCTCGAGCTTCAGGAACATGGCCATCGCGTAGCCGCCCAGCCCGAAGAACACGCCCTGGCCGAGGCTCAGCACGCCGCCCCAGCCCCAGAGCATCACGAGGCCGATGGCGACGAAGCCGTAGGTGAGGTACTTGCCGACGAGGTTGAGCCGGAAGATGTCCAGGGTGAGCGGGAACAGCACCAGGATCACCAGCGCGAGCACCGCCACGCTGCCGGCCTGCCGGGCCGACAGCCACTTGATCACGGGGTTCATGTCGTCTCTCCTTCGCGCGGGGTCAGCGACGGACCTTGGCGGCGAAGAGCCCCTGCGGCCGCATCATCAGCACGCTGATGACGATCAGCAGCGTGAGCACCTTGGCCATCGAGCCGGTCATGAAGAACTCGGCGATGGACTGGGTCTGGGCGATGCCGAAGGCCGAGGCCACGGTGCCGAGCAGGCTCGCCGCGCCGCCGAAGGTCACCACCAGGAACGCGTCGACGATGTAGAGCGAGCCGGAGGTGGGACCGGTGGAGCCGATGGTGGTGAAGGCCGCGCCCGCGATGCCGGCCACGCCGCAGCCGATCGCGAAGGTGAGCCGGTCGGTCTTCTTCGTGTCGATGCCGATGGCGTTGGCCATCGTGCGGTTCGCCACGGTGGCACGCACCCGCAGGCCCCAGCGGGAGCGGTAGAGCGCGAGCAGCACCACGCCGGTCACCAGCAGCGTGAGCGCCATCACGAACAGCCCGTTGATCGGGATGTCCAGGCCCTCGGCCGGCGCCCACGAGCCCATCAGCCAGTCGGGCAGCGTGGGGCTGACCTCCTTCGGGCCGAAGGTGGAGCGGAAGGCCTGCTGCAGGCCGAGCGACAGGCCCCAGGTGGCGAGCAGGGTGTCGAGCGGCCGCTTGTAGAGGTGGCGGATCAGCGCCCACTCGGCGAACCAGCCCAGGCCGAACGCGATGCAGAACGCCAGCGCGATCGCGAACGGGAAGTAGGCCTGCACGAAGCCGGGCGCGTGGTTCTCGGCCAGCGTCGAGCACAGGAAGATGGTGTAGGCCCCCACGGTCATGAACTCGCCGTGGGCCATGTTGATCACGCCCATCTGGCCGAAGATGATCGCCAGACCCAGGCCCATCAGCAGCAGCACGCTGAAGAGGGACAGGCCGGCGAAGCCCTGCATCAGCCCGATGTTGAGCATCTCGTTGAACGACACGTCGGCACTCCTGCGACGAAGGGGGAGGAGAGCGGGGGCACCTCGACGGGCGCCCCTCGCTGCGAGGAGGCGGCAGCAGGGAGCGGGGCGCGCGCCCCGCTCAGCTCACTGGTAGCCCTTCGGGAACGGGTTCGGCTCGATCAGGTTGGGCGACTCGGCGATCAGCTTGAACTGGCCGTCGAGCTGGGCCTGGCCGATCCGCGCCTTCGACCACAGGTGGTGGTTCTCGTGGATCTTCACGTAGCCCTCGGGCGCCTCCTTGTACTCGACGCCCGGCGAGGCCTTGGCCACCGCATCGACATCGAAGCTGCCGGCCTTCTCGACCGACGCCTTCCAGAGCCACGGACCGAGGTAGGCGGCCTGGGTCACGTCGCCGATCACCGCCTTCGGCCCGTACTTGGCCTTGAACGCGTCGACGAACTTCTTGTTGTTCGCGTTGTCGAGCGACTGGAAGTACTTCATCGACGCGAAGAAGCCGGCGATGTTCTCGCCGCCGATCCCGAGTACCTCGTCCTCGGTGACCGAGATGGTCAGCAGGAACTGCTTGTCGGCGGTGATGCCGGCGGCCTTGAGCTGCTTGTAGAACGCGACGTTCGAGCCGCCGACGACCACCGCGTAGATGCAGTCGGGCTTGGCGACCTTGATCTTGTTGATCAGCGAGTTGAAGTTGGTGTGGCCGAGCGGGTAGTACTCCTCGCCCACCACCTTGCCCTTCTGGAAGTTCTCGATGTGCTTGCGTGCGATCTTGTTCGAGGTGCGCGGCCAGATGTAGTCGGAGCCGATCAGGAAGAAGCTCTTCGCGCTCTTCTCCTTGGCCGCCCAGTCCAGGCCCCAGAGGATCTGCTGGGTGGCTTCCTGGCCAGTGTAGATGACGTTCTTCGACTGCTCGAGACCTTCGTAGAAGGTGGGGTAATACAGCATGCCGTTCTCCTTCTCGAAGATCGGCAGCACGGCCTTGCGGGAGGCCGAGGTCCAGCAGCCGAAGACGGCCGCGCAGCGGTCGTTCACCAGCAGCTTCTTCGACTTCTCGGCGAAGGTGGGCCAGTCGGAGGCGCCGTCCTCCTTGATCACCTTGATCCTGCGGCCGAGCACGCCGCCCATCGCGTTGATCTGGTCGATCGCGAGCTGCTCGGCCTGGATCGAGCCGGTCTCGGAGATGGCCATCGTGCCGGTGGCCGAATGCAGCTGGCCGACCGTGACTTCGGTGTCGGTGATCGCGAGCTTGGTGGTGTTCACCTTCGCGGTGGGGAACTGCTGGGCGAGCGCCAGCGAGGGCGCGGTGCCGGCGAGGGCGAGGCCGCCGAGCGTCTGCAGCGTGCGGCGGCGGTTCGGGGACTCGGGCGCGTCGAGGTCGTGCGGGTTCATGCGGGCTCTCCTGGAGGAGGATGTGTGGGCCGGGAGCGGCGGCGCGGCGGTGACCGCCGTTGAGAGCCATCTTCGCGACGCGACCCATCCCCTCGGAATACGTCAGATGACGTAGCGCCTCGCGGGTGCGCCGCGCGCACCATGGCACGGCACCGGCGCACCGCGATGCGCGGACCGGATGCACGATCCGCGAGGCCGGAGGCCGCTGCATGGGTGTCGCGCGCACGAAGGCGCGCATGGCACGCGGCTTGCGACGAACTGGAGCCCCGCGTCCGCGTCCCACCCGACCGATCGACGAGAAACCCGCGCCGATGGACTCGCTCGCCCGCCCCCGCCCCGTGCAGCGCATCGTCAAGGTGCGGCGCGACTACAACCGCTGGGTGGCGGACGAGACGCTCGAGGACTACGCGCTGCGCTTCGCGCCGCGCGGCTTCCGCAAGTGGAGCGCGTTCCGCGTCGCCAACACCGCGTTCGGCGCGGTCTCGTTCCTCGCGCTCGAGGCGATCGGCGCGGCGATCTCGCTCACCTACGGCTTCACCAACGCGATCTGGGCGATCGCGGTGGTGAGCGCGGTGATCTTCCTCACCGGCCTGCCGATCTCGGTGCGCGCGGCCCGCCAGGGCCTGGACATGGACCTGCTCGCGCGCGGCGCGGGCTTCGGCTACCTCGGCTCGACGATCACCTCGCTGATCTACGCGAGCTTCACCTTCATCTTCTTCGCGCTCGAGGCGGCCATCATGGCGCAGGCCTTCGAGCTGTGGTTCGACATCCCGCGCCCGGTGGGCTACGTGATCTCCGCGCTGGTGGAGATCCCGATGGTGACCCACGGCGTGACGCCGATCTCGCGGCTGCAGCTGTGGACGCAGCCGGCCTGGCTGCTGCTCCTGGTGCTGCCCTACGTGGCGATCTGGCTGAAGGACCCGGAGGCGTTCAGGCAGTTCGCGTCGCTGAACGGCCGCGCCGGCGACGGCGACGTGTTCTCGTGGACCGCGTTCGGTGCGGCGGCGACGGTGGCCGCGTCGCTGATCGCGCAGATCGGCGAGCAGGTGGACTTCCTGCGCTTCATGCCCGAGCCCACGAAGCGCAACCGCGTGCGCTGGTGGTGCGCGGTGGTGATCGCGGGGCCCGGCTGGATCGTGCTGGGCGCGGCGAAGATGGTGGGCGGCGCCTTCCTCGCGTTCCTCGCGCTGCAGAACCAGGTGCCGGTGGAGCGCGCGCTCGAGCCCACGCAGATGTACCTCGCCGGCTTCGCCTACGTGGTGGGCGCGGGCGGGCTGTCGGTGGCGCTCACCAGCCTCTTCGTGATCGTCTCGCAGGTGAAGATCAACGTGACCAACGCGTACGCGGGCTCGCTCGCGTGGTCGAACTTCTTCGCGCGGCTCACGCACAGCCATCCGGGCCGGGTGGTCTGGCTGGTGTTCAACGTGGCGATCGCGGTGCTGCTGATGGTGATGGGCGTGTTCGAGGCGCTCGACCGCGTGCTCGCCTTCTACGCGCACCTCGCCGTGGCCTGGGTCGGCGCGATCGTGGGCGACCTCGTCATCGCCAAGCCGCTGGGGCTCTCGCCCGAGCGGATCGAGTTCCGCCGTGCCTACCTCCACGACATCAACCCGGCGGGCTTCGGCGCGATGGGGCTGGGCTCGGTGCTGTCGGTGGCGGCCTACGCGGGGCTCTTCGGGGAACCGATGCGCGCGGCCTCGGCCGGCATCGCGCTGGTGGTGTCGATGGCCGCCGAGCCGCTGATCGCCTGGGCCACCGGCGGGCGCTGGTTCATCGCACGCGAGCCGGTGGACTTCGGGCCGCGGCACAGGACGCTGCGCTGCGCGGTCTGCCGCAACCGCTTCGAGTCCGACGACATGGCGCAGTGCCCGGCCTACGGCGGGCCGATCTGCTCGCTGTGCTGCACGCTGGACGCGCGCTGCGGCGACCGCTGCAAGGGCGGCGACGGCCCGCACCGGATGCTCGACGGGCTGCTCACGCGGCTGCTGCCCACCGGCACGCGGCCCTCGGAGGTGCGGCGCGTGGGCCGCTTCGCCGGCGTGCTGACGGTGGCGGCGATGGTGTTCGGCGCGATGCTCTGGCTGCTCTACACGCAGGAGCGGCTGCACCTCGCCGGCGGCGTCACGATCGGGCCCGAGGCGCTCGACCTGCTGTTCCTCAAGATCGCCGCGGCGCTGCTGCTGATCGCGGCGGTGGCCGCATGGTGGCTGGTGCTCGCGGCCGAGAGCCGGCAGGTGGCGCAGCAGGAGTCCGAACGGCAGAACCAGCTGCTGCAGCGGGAGATCGACGCACACCGGCAGACCGACGCGCTGCTCGCGCACGCCAAGGAGGTGGCCGAGGGCGCGAACCTCGCGAAGAGCCGCTTCCTCACCGGCATGAGCCACGAGATGCGCGCGCCGCTGAATTCGATCCTCGGCTACTCGCAGCTGCTGCTGCGCGACGCGGGGCTGGACGCGGGCCGTCGCGACTCGGTGGACACCATCCTGCGCAGCGGCGAGCACCTCGCGAGCCTGGTGGACGGCCTGCTGGAGCTGTCGCGGATCGAGCACGGCAAGCTGCGCATCGACGCGCGGCCCACCGACCTCGGCGCGGTGCTGGCGCAGGTGGCGCGGATGTTCGAGCCGCTGGCCGAGGCGAAGGGTCTGGGCTTCCGCCACGAGGTGGAGGGGCCGCTGCCCGCGCGGGTCAACGCCGATCCGAAGCGGCTGCGGCAGGTGCTGATCAACCTGCTGTCGAACGCGGTGAAGTTCACGCACTCGGGGTCGGTCACGCTGCGCGTGCGGCACGCGCGCGAGATCGGCCACATCGACGTGATCGACACCGGCATGGGCGTGGCCGCGGCCGACCAGGACCGGATCTTCCGGCCCTTCGAGCGGCTGGCGCCGGCCAGCGTCGAGGGCACGGGGCTGGGCCTCACGATCACGCAGCTGCTGGTGGAGCTGATGGGCGGCGACATCCGCGTGCGCAGCGAGCCGGGGCGCGGCAGCTGCTTCCAGGTGCGGGTCTACCTGCCGTCGGTGGCCGGTGCGCCGGAGCCGCAGGCGGACGCGCGGATCGTGGGCTACGAGGGCGCGCGCCGCCGCGTGCTGGTGGTGGACGACGAGCCGGCGCACCGCGCGGTCCTGCGCCGGATGCTCGAGCCGCTGGGCTTCGCGGTGGACGAGGCCGACGGCGCGCGCGCCTGCCTCGATGCGGCCGAGCGCGGCGCCTTCGACCTGGTGCTGCTCGACGTGGAGCTGCCCGACGGCCGCGGCTGGCAGGTCTGCGAGGCGCTGCGCGCCCGCGGCGGCCACGCGCGCGTGGGCGTGCTGATGGTCTCGGGCAACGCCCACGAGGCGACCGAGGCGAAGCGCGCGCTGCACGGTGCCGACGGCTTCGTCGCCAAGCCGGTGATCGAGGCGGACCTGCTCGCCGCGGTGGGCACCTGCCTCGGGCTGGACTGGCGGCGCGCGGCGCCCGGCGTCGACGACGACGCCGAGGGCGCGGGCCCGTCGGCCGATGCGGTGCGCGAGCTGCTCGCGCTCGCGGCCGGCGGCTATCCGCGCGCGCTGCGTGCGCGGCTGGCCGAGCTCGCGCAGGAATCGGCGGCGTCCGCGGCCTGGGTCGCGCGGATCGCGTCGCTGCTCGAGTCCGACCCGCAGGCGCTGGCCGCCGCGCTCGGCCAGGTGCTCCGGGAGCCCGCCCGTGCCTGAGTCCCGCCTGCTGCCGCGCCTCGACGTGCTGGTCGTCGACGACCATCCGGACACGCTGCGGCTGCTCGAACGCGAACTCGGCGACGCGGGCCTGGCGGTGCGCTGCGCGAGCAGCGGCGAGGCGGCGATCGAGATGGTGGCCGCGGCGCGGCCCGACGCGGTGCTGCTCGACGTGAAGATGGCGGGCATCGACGGCTTCGAGACCTGCGCGCGGATCCGCCGGCTGGACGCGGACCTGCCGATCGTCTTCACCACCGGGCTCGGCGAGACCGAGCACGTGGTCCGCGGCTTCGAGGTGGGCGCCACCGACTACGTGACCAAGCCGCTGGCGGCGCCCGAGGTGGTGGCGCGGCTGATGGCGCACGCGCGGGTCGCGCGGCTGGCGCGCGCCACGCGCGAAGCGGTGGACGCGTCGGGGATGGCGATGCTGGCGCTCGAAGGCGATCGGCTGGTCTGGCTGAACGCGGCCGCCGCGGCGCTGCTCGAGCGCT
>JBAXJZ010000226.1:0-6990 GCA_037137595.1 Burkholderiales bacterium
GTGCCGGGCTCGGGCGCGGACACAGAGCGCGCGGAAGTGCGCGTCGCCGAACGCGAGCTCGGGCGCGGCGCCGGGGTGCGCTCGCACCTCGCCGATCGGCGCGCAGACGCGCTCGACGCGACCGGCCTCCAGCAGCGCGGGCAGCCAGCGCGCGATGTGCATCAGCAGCAGCGCGCCGATGTGCACGCCGTCGGCGTCGGGGTCGTGCAGCAGCAGCACGCGCTCGTAGCGCAGCGTGCCGAGCGGATCCGGCTGGCCCCAGCGCACGCCGAGTGCCGCGGCCAGCGCACCGAGGAAGGGATCGGCCGCGACGCGCGCGGCGGTGGCGCGGGCGCCGTTGAGCGGTTTGCCCTGCAGCGGCAGCACGGCCTGCGACGCGGGATCGCGGACCGCGCGGACGGAGTCGGCCGCGGAACGGCCTTCGACGACGAACAGTTCTGCACCGGACTCGGAGCCGTGACGGGTGCAGTCGGTGAGCAGGGGCGGGGCGGACCAGGGGGACATCGGGGACTCCGGGACGGCGGGGAGGGACGGACCATGGTCGGTCCGCGGTGGCTCACCCGGCGAGCCGGAGGCGCCGCGGCCGCGGTTTGCGGTGGCGGCGCGCGGCGGGGGAGAATGGCGGCGCCGTGGAGGGGTGTCGGGCGTTTCAGCGGAAACGTGGGGCATGTGCCTCGGGACCGTGGAACGTTTCAGCGGAAACGCGAGGCTTGTGCCTCGGGACCGTTGAACGTTTCAGCGGAAACGTGCGGCGCACGGCGCGGGAACGCGGGATGCTTCAGCGGAAACGCGAGGCGTGTGCCTCGGGACCGTGTGACGTTTCAGTGGGAACGTGCGGCATGCGGCGCGGGCACGCGGAACGTTTCAGCGGAAACGTGCGGCGTGCGGCGCGGAAACGCGGGATGTTTCAGCGGAAACGTGCGGCGCGCTGCGCGGGAACGCGGAACGTTTCAGCGGAAACGTGGGGCAGGCGCCGCGGAGCCTCGAAACGTTTCGGCGGAAACGTGAGGCCCGCGCCGTAGGGCCTCGGAACGTTTCAGCGGAAACGTGGGGCGCGAGCCGCTAGACCGCCGGATGTTTCAGCGGAAGCGCGAGGCACGAGCCGCGGGACCGTGGAACGTTTCAGCGGAAACGTGGGGCATGCGCTGCGGAGCCTCAGCAACGTTTCAGCGGAAACGTGAGGCCCGTGCCGCAGGACCTCGGGACGTTTCCGCGGAAACGCGGGGTCCGTGCCACGGGGGCGCCTAACGTTTCAGCGGAAACTCGAGACGTGCGCCTCGGGACCGCGGGACGTTTCAGCTGAAACGCGTCGCACTCGCCCCGGGGGCCGCAGGACGTCTCAGCGGAAACGCGGTCCCGTTCCGCGGCCCCGTTTCGCGGTCCCGTGTCGCGGTCCCGGCGATGCGAGGACGTGTCCCGATCCCCGGCCAGGAATCTCGAACCGCCAAGCCTCGAACCGCCACGCCTCGAACCGCCCCACCACGAACCGCTCCACCCCGACCCCCGACCTCCGACCCAACCTCCCCGATCCCCGATGCCCACGTCCCACCCTCTCCCGACCATCCGCTCGATCCGCGTCCGCCCGGTGCTCGCGCCGATGCGCCGCCCGCTGCGCACGGGCAGCGGCGCGGTGGAGCGCGCGGCGCTCGTGCTGATCGACCTCGAGGATTCGGACGGCGTGGTCGGCCGCAGCTACCTGTTCGCGATCGGGCCGCACAACCTGAAGCCGCTGGTGGCGCTGGTCGAGGCGATGGCGCAGATGCTGGTCGGGCAGCCGCTCGCGCCGGTCGACATCGAGCGGCAGCTGCGTGCGCGCTACGCGCTGCTCGGCGTGCACAACATCGTGCTCTTCGCGATGGCGGGCATCGACATGGCGGCCTGGGACGCGGTCGCGATCGCGCGGGGGCTGCCGCTCGCGCGGCTGCTCGGCGGCACCACCCGGCCGATCCCCGCCTACAACTCGAACGGCCTCGGCCTGATGCCGGTGGCCGAGCTCGCGCGCGAGGCGGAGTCGCTGGTCGCGGAGGGCTTCGGCGCGGTCAAGCTTCGGCTGGGTCGGCCGGACGCGCGCGAGGATCTCGCCGCGATCCGCGCGGTGCGCGCGGCGATCGGCCCGGAGGTCACGCTGATGTGCGACTTCAACCAGTGCCTGTCGGTGAACGAGGCGATCCTGCGCGGCCGGATGATCGACGACGAAGGCGGCATGGCCTGGATCGAGGAGCCCACGCGTGCCGACGACTTCGCCGGCAACGCGCGGATCGCCCGCGAACTGCGCACGCCGCTGCAGCTCGGCGAGAACTTCATGGGCCCGGAGCAGATGGCGCAGGCGCTCGCCGCGGGCGCGGCCGACTACGTGATGCCCGACGCCGAGCGCATCGGCGGCGTCACCGGCTGGATGCGCGCGGCCGCGCTCGCGCAGGCCGCGGGGCTGGAGATGTCCTCGCACCTCTTCCCGGAGGTCAGCGCGCACCTGCTCGCGGTCACGCCCACGGCGCACTGGCTCGAGTTCGTCGACTGGGCGGCTCCGGTGCTGGCACGCCCGATCGCCCCGCGCGACGGCCGCGTGGCCGCGCCCGACGTGCCCGGCACCGGCATCGACTGGGACGAGGCCGCGGTCGCGCGGTACGCGGCCTGATCACTTCGCCCGCGACGACGACGACGACAACGACGACGACGACGACGACGACACTGATACCGACGACGCCATGGAACCCACTCCGACCTCGATCTCCTTCACCACCGGCTTCACGGTCGAGTGGGCCGACTGCGACCCCGCGCGGATCGTCTTCTATCCGCACTACTTCCGCTGGTTCGACACGGCGTTCCAGCACTGGCTTCGCAGCGCGGGGCTGTCGCAGGCGGTGCTCACGGAACGCTACGGCGTGGTCGGCACGCCGATCCTCGAGGCGCACGCGAAGTTCCTGGTCGCCTCCACCGACGGGGACCGGCTGCTCGCCGAGGCGCGGATCGACAAGTTCGGGCCGAAGCGCTTCCGCATCGACTACAAGCTGATGCGCGGGCAGCAGCTCCTGGTCGAGGGCTGGGAGGTCCGCGCCTGGGTCGCGAAGGTGGGGGACCGGCTGCGCTCGCTGCCGATCCCGGCGGAGTTCGGCGAGGCGCTCGCCAAGGTCTCGACCGACGAGGTGCGGCCGGTGCGGGTGTCGGTGGACAAGCCGCACTGGTGAGGCGCAGCAGGGCGGTCGCGTGGCCCGTGGCCCGCGACCGATGATCCGCGCGTGACGACGCGCGGGCACGCACCCCGCGTCGCGTCGGGGCCGACCCTCTGGCCCGATCGTCGCCCGGTCAGGCCGCCTTGGCCAAGCCGGCCTCCGGCGCCTTCGCGGGCGCCGCATCCAGCCGCGAATCGGGCAGCGGCCCGCCCAGCGCGTCGACCACGCCGGCCAGCAGCGAGCCCAGCTCGCCGGTCATCAGCGTGAAGTCCGAGAGGAAGCGCTCCTCGGCGTCGGCGCCCGCGGCGCTGCCCGCCTCGCTCTCCTTCAGCACGTCGAGCGGCCGCACGCGCTTGATCGCCATCGTGTCGGTCAGCACGAAGCTCACGCGGTCGGCCCAGGTGAGCGCGAGGCGGGTGCACTGCTTGCCGGCCTTGGTGTGCTTGGCGACGTCGTCGGCTTCGAGCGACTGGTTCGCGTAGCGGATCGTGGCCTTGGTGTCGCGCGCCTTCAGGGTCACGTCCTGGTCGATGCTGAAGCCGGCGGGCGCCTCGTCGTCGGTGATCCAGGTGGTCATCGCGCCGGCCGGCGACTGCTGGGTCTTCAGCGGCCGCGCGGGGAAGCCGTCGAGCGCCTTGGCGAGCAGGCCCACGACCTCGTCGGCGCGGGTGTTCGACGCGGCGTCGATCGCGAGCCAGCCGCCCACCGGATCGATCCACGCGCGGGTGTCGGTCGACAGGCTGAACGCACGCGGCAGCAGCTCATCGCGCACCTGCTCCTTGAGCTCCTTCATCCGCTTGCGGCCGGGCTTGAAGCCTTCCTCGGCCTCGATCCGCTCGGCCTTCTGCTTGACGAACTGCGAGACCACCCGCGCGGGCAGCAGCTTCTTCTCCTGGCGCAGCGCGATCAGCATCTGGCGGCCCGCGGCATAGACGAGCGAGGCGTCGCCCTCGCGCGGCGGCACCCAGCCCACGCGCACCTCCTCGACCGACGTGGCCTCGGTGAAGGCGAGCGGCAGCAGCGCGTCGGCCAGGGTGTCGACGTCCAGGTCCCAGCCCGCCGGGACGCGCAGCACGATCAGGTTCTTGAACCACATGGGCGGGGTGTTCCTTCGCGGAAAAAGGGCGTGAGTATGACCGATCCGCAAGCGGGGCCGGCGCCGCGCCGAGTCGATCGACGGCCGGCGCGGGCCCGGCCGCTAGAATGCGCGGACCCGACCGCCCGGTGCCCCCGTGTCCGATCCCTTCGTGCTCCTGCAGCACCTGCTGCCCAAGCAGGCGATGACCGTGATGGCCGGCCGGCTCGCCTCGGCGCGCGCCGGGCGCTGGACCCATGCCGCGATCCGCCGCTTCGTCGCCCGCTACGGCGTCGACATGAGCGAGGCCGCCGACCCGCGGATCGAGTCGTACCCGACGTTCAACGCGTTCTTCACCCGCGAGCTGAAGCCCGGCGCGCGGCCGTTCGCGCAGGCGGACTGGATCTGCCCGGTCGACGGCGCGATCAGCCAGTTCGGGCGCATCGAACGCGACCGGGTGTTCCAGGCCAAGGGCCACGACTACTCGACGAGCGCGCTGGTGGGCGGCGACGCCGAGCTCGCCGCGCGCTTCGACGACGGCTGGTTCGCCACGCTGTACCTCAGCCCGCGCGACTACCACCGCATCCACATGCCCTGCGCGGGTCGGCTGCGGCGGATGATCCACGTGCCCGGCAGCCTCTACTCGGTGAATCCGGCGACGGCGCGCGGCATCCCGGGCCTGTTCGCGCGCAACGAGCGGGTGGTCTGCGTGTTCGACACCGCGTACGGGCCCTTCGTGCTGGTGCTGGTGGGCGCGACGATCGTCGGCAGCATGGCCACCATCTGGCACGGCGTCGTGAATCCGCCGCGGCCCGGCACGGTCCGCGCGTGGGATTACGACGCCCAACCGGTCGAGCTCGCGCAGGGCGCGGAGATGGGGCGCTTCCTGCTCGGCTCCACGGTGGTGATGCTGTGGCCCGCGCAGCCGTTGTGCTTCGAGCCCGCGTGGTCGCCGGGCCGTTCGATCCGCCTGGGCGAGGCGATGGCGCAGCGCACGATCGGCGGATAGCCGGCGCGCACCGCGCCGGCGCTCCGGAAAGCGCGCCTTTTCACGGGAAAAAGCGCCACTCCGTGCGGGGTTCGTGAGTAGAATCGGACGGCGTCGCCGCGGCAGGTTGGCGCGGACGATGTGACCGACCTCGAGGTCTCCCTTCACCGCAACAGGAACCCACATGGCCACCGCAAAGAAGCCCGCTGCCAAGA
Source organism: Burkholderiales bacterium (assembly GCA_037137595.1). GTDB lineage: Bacteria > Pseudomonadota > Gammaproteobacteria > Burkholderiales > Burkholderiaceae_E > UBA4615. The sequence continues at coordinate 5,449 of JBAXJZ010000226.1, forward strand.
AGCCTGCCGCCAAGAAGCCCGCCGCGAAGAAACCTGCCGCGAAGAAACCTGCCGCGAAGAAACCCGCCGCCGCCAAGAAGCCCGCCGCCAAGGCGCCCGCGAAGAAGGCAGCCCCGAAGGCCGCTCCCAAGGCCGCACCGAAGGCCGCCGCGAAGCCGGCGCCGAACGTCGCGCCCGCGGCGATCCCGCCGATCACCAAGCCGCTGTCCAAGTCGGGCCTGGTCTCGCACCTGGCGCAGGTCGCCGCGGTCGAGGCGAAGGCGGTGAAGGCGGTGCTGGTCAACCTCGAGGCCACCATCCTCGCGTCGCTCAGCAAGAAGGGCGCGCGCGCGTTCACCTGGCCGGGCCTCTTCAAGGCCACCGCGGTGGCCGTGCCGGCGAAGCCGGCGCGCAAGGGCGTCAACCCGTTCACCAAGCAGGAACAGACCTTCGCCGCCAAGCCGGCGAGCACCCGCGTGCGCGTGCGGATGCTCAAGAAGGCCGTCGACGCGGTCAAGTGACCGCCGTCGCGGTCCGGGCCGCGTGCCCGGGCCGCGTGACGCGGCGTGCGGTGGCCCGTCCGAGCCCGCCGCACGCCCGCGCCCGATCCCGTCCCTCGCTGGCCGGCGCGCGCCGTCGGTCCGCCGGGTCGAACGCCTAGAATCGGCGGCATCCTCCCGTCTCGCCGCGGCACCCGCGCGGCCGCCGCCCGCATGGCCTCCCCCGATCCGACCGTCCCCGATCCGCCCGCGCCCGAGCCGGTCGTGGCCGGCAGCGCCGCCGAGCTCGCCGCCCGCCACGGCCCGCGCTACCGGCAGCTCGTGCTGCTCACGGTGATGATCGGCGCGGTGGCGTCGGTGCTGTCGTCCACCATCGTGAACGTCGCGGTGCCCGACCTGATGCGGCACTTCCACATCGGCCAGGAACGCGCGCAGTGGGTGTCGGCCGCGTTCATGGCGTCGATGACGGTCGCGATGCTGCCCACGCCGTGGCTGCTCGAGCGTGTCGGATACCGCCGCGCCTACATGGGCGCGGTCGCGCTGCTCGCGGTCGGCGGCACGGTGGGCGGGCTCGCGCCGACCTACGAACTGGTGCTGGCGATGCGCGTGGCCGAGGGCATCGCGGCCGGTGTCCTGCAGCCGATCCCGTCGATCATCATCCTGCGTGCCTTCCCGCCCGGCGCGCAGGGCCGCGCGATGGGCATCTTCGGCTTCGGCGTGGTGCTCGCACCCGCGCTCGGCCCCACGGTCGGCGGGCTGCTGGTCGAGCACTTCGGCTGGCGCGCGATCTTCTTCGTCGTCGTGCCGTTCTGCGCGCTGGCGCTGGGCCTCGCGCGCCGCTACCTGCCCACCACCGCGCCCGGCGGCGTGCCCGCGGGCGCGTCGGGCCGCCCGCTGGACACGCTCGGCGTGGGGCTGGCCGCGGTGGCGGTGATGGCGCTGCTCAACGGCCTGGTCCGCCTGCACGACGCGACGACACAGTCGGCGTGGGCGCTGCTCGCACTGGCGGCGGTCGCCTTCGGCGCGTTCCTGCTGCGGCAGCGCCGCAGCGCCGCGCCGCTGC
>JBAXJZ010000227.1:0-6982 GCA_037137595.1 Burkholderiales bacterium
GCCACGTACTCGGTGGCGATCGCGCCGGTCGCACCCGGCATGTTGCGTACGATGAACGGCTGACCGAGCTTTCGCGAAAGCCCGTCGGCAATCAGTCGACCGAAGATGTCGATCAGGCCGCCAGCGCCGAACGGTAGAACCATCGTCACCGGCTTGATCGGATACGCGGCTGCAGGCTGGGCGGCCACGGGCAGCGCAGTCATTGACAGCAATAGCGCGCCTGCCATGGCAAGCGCGGATCGGCGAGTTCGACTCATCGGCTCTCCTTCGCGACGTGGCCGCGTTCCGGTGTGATCACATCGGTGATCCGCGACCAACAGCATTTTGCTATCCTAGCATTTTGGTCGCGGCGCGCATGCATGCCGTGCATGCATCGTTGCCTATAGAAGAATTGCCGGGAGATGGCGTGATCGACAAGACCGTGGCCGACTGCCGCGCCGCAGTGGCCGATGTGCGCGACGGCGCGACGATCATGCTCGGCGGCTTCGGCAACGCCGGCATGCCGGCACGGCTGATCGAGGCGTTGCGCGAGACGGGCGCACGCGACCTCGTCATCATCAGCAACGGCGCGGGCACAGGGCCGTTCGCGCTCGGTGCGCTCTTCGGAGATGGCCGCGTGCGCAAGCTGATTGCCTCGTTCCCGGCCCCCTCGTCGACGCAGTTCCGAGAGCGCTACCTGAAGGGCGAGGTCGAGCTCGAGCTCGTGCCGCAGGGCTCGTTGGTCGAACGCATCCGTTGCGGAGGTGCAGGCCTCGGCGGGTTCTACACGCCGGTGGGTGTCGGCACCGAGCTGGCACATGGAAAGGAAGTCCGCACGCTCGACGGGCGCGACTACCTGTTCGAGCGCGCGCTGCGTGCAGACTTCGCCTTCCTCAAGGGACACCTCGGCGATCGCCTCGGCAACCTGATGTACCGCGGCACGATGCGCAACTTCAACATGATCATGGCAACGGCAGCGGACCAGGTCGTGGCCGAAGTCGACCGCCTCGTCGGGGTTGGGGAGATTCCGCCCGAGCAGGTACACACGCCCGGCATTTTCGTCGACCGGCTGGTGCAGGCTGACCGCCATCCGAACCTGCTTGAACAGCCGAAGGAGGGCGGCGCATGAGTCTCACCCGCGACGGCATCGCGTGGCGTATCGCGCACGACCTGCCCGAGGGCGCCTACGTCAACCTCGGCGTCGGCATGCCGGTGCTGGTGGCGAACTTCCTCGATCGCAGCCGCGAGGTGTTCCTGCACAGCGAAAACGGCATCCTGGGTGTCGGACCTCGCCCTGCGAAGGGCGAGGTCGACCTCGACCTGATCAGCGCGGGCAAGGGGTTCTGCACGCTCGCGCCCGGCGCGGCGCTCTTCGACCAGCCGATCTCCTTCGCGATGATGCGCGGCGGGCACCTCACGCACGCGATCCTCGGCGCGATCGAGGTCGCAGCCAACGGCGACTTCGCGAACTGGAAGGTGCCCGGCGAAGCGGTGCCAGGCGTCGGCGGGGCGATGGATCTGGCCGTGGGCGCGAAGCGTGTCTGGGTCGCCATGACGCACGTCACGAACAAAGGCGCGCCGAAGATCGTCGAGTGCTGCGCGGCGCCGCTCACGGCGCGCGCCTGCGTGAAGCGCATCTACACCGACATGGCCGTCATCGACGTGACGCCGGACGGCTTCGTGCTGCGCGAGACCGCACCCGGCTGCGACATCGAGTCGATCCGCGCCAGGACCGGCGCGGCGCTCGCGGTCGCAAGCGACTGCCGGACGATGGACATCCCCGAGGTCGCTGCCGATGGCACGCGCCTCGTGAACTGAGGAGCAAGGCACGTGGGCGAACCGGAAGTTCCCTTGACCGAGGACGAGGTACGGCGCATCGGTCGCATCATCGAGACGCTCGAACAATCCACGTTCGACTACCTGCAACTCGAGCTGGGCGCGCTGAAGCTCACGGTGGCGAAGGGCAACGCGGCGATGGCGCTGCCGGCGGGAGCAGCAGCGGCCTCCGCTGTCGCGGCCCCTGCCCCTGCACCCACGCCCGCCGCACCCCCGCCCGCGCCGTCCGTCGCATCGCCTGCCCCGGCCGGCACCGCATCGGCGCCCGCGGCGGCGGCAGCGTCCGCCGCGGGCTCCGGCCTCGTCGACATCGTGTCGCCGATGATCGGCCGTTTCTATTCGCAGCCCGAGCCCGGCGCGGCGCCGTTCGTGACGCCGGGATCGAAGGTAGGTCCCGAGACGACGGTCGGCCTCGTCGAGGCGATGAAGATGTTCAACGCCGTGCATGCGGGCACGACCGGCACGATTGCAGAAGTCTGCGTGCAGGATGCGACCATCGTCGAGTACGGGCAGGTGCTGTTCCGCGTGCGTCCGTCGTGACCGCTCGACCGCTGCGCCGCGTGCTGGTCGCCAACCGCGGCGAGATCGCGGTGCGGATCATCCACGCCTGCCGCGCGCTCGGCATCGAGACCGTGCTGGCCGCCTCCGAGGCCGATCGCGACAGCCTGCCGGCGCGCATGGCCGACCGGGCACTGTGCATCGGGCCGGCAGCGTCGTCGGCGAGCTACCTGCGGATCGACGCGCTGCTTGCGGCCGCGCAGGGCACGGAGTGCGACGCGCTGCACCCGGGCTACGGTTTCCTGGCCGAGTCCCGGGCGCTCGCGCAGGCCTGCGCGGACGAGGGCATCGTGTTCATCGGGCCCACGCCAGACCAGATCCATGACATGGGCAACAAGCTGGCCGCGCGGGCACTCGCGCGGGCCGCGAACGTGCCGCTGCTGCCGGGGTCGGAGGAAGTCACCGACGCTGCCCAGGCCGCGAAGATCGCCGGCACGATCGGCTATCCGGTGCTGCTCAAGGCCGCTGCGGGCGGGGGTGGACGAGGGATGAAAGTCGTCGAGCGCGCCGAGGACATCGCGCGCGCCTTCGCCGCCGCCTCGCACGAGGCGCGCAATGCATTCGGCGACGACACGCTCTACCTCGAGCGCTACATCCGGAACGCGCGCCACGTCGAGGTGCAGGTGCTGGGCGATGCCCACGGCAACCTGGTCCACGTGGGCGAGCGCGATTGCTCGCTGCAGCGGCGCCACCAGAAGGTGGTGGAGGAGTCTCCGGCGCCGAACCTGCCCGTGGCCACGCGCGACGGCATCCGCGCAGCGGCGGTGGCGCTCGCCCGCGCGATCGAATACCGCAACGCAGGTACGGTCGAGTTCATCGTCGACGGTGACACCGGCGAGTTCTTCTTCCTCGAGATGAACACCCGCATCCAGGTCGAGCACCCGGTGAGCGAGGCGGTGTCGGGCATCGACCTCGTGCAGGAACAGTTGCGCGTGGCCGCAGGAGAGCGGCTGCGCTACCGGCAGCGCGGCGTCGTGCTGCGCGGGCACGCGATCGAGTGCCGCATCAACGCCGAGGTGCCCACCGAGAACTTCCGCCCCAGCCCCGGCCGCATCACCACGTGGCGGCCGCCCGAAGGGCCGAACATCCGGCTCGACACGCACTGCCATGAAGGCTACGTCGTGCCGATCCACTACGACTCGATGCTCGCCAAGCTGATCGTCTACGGCATCGACCGCGACGAGGCGATCCTGCGCATGCGCCAGGCGCTGGCGCAGTTCACGATAGAAGGCATCGACACCACGCTGCCGTTCCTGCGGCATGCGATACCGCACCCGGATTTCGTGTCCGGTCGCGTCAACACGGCGCTGGTCGGGCGGATGATCGACGAGATGAACGGCGCCGTACCGGCGCACGCCGGGTAAACGACCCGGCATCGAGGACGGAGCAGAGGATGGAACGGATCGAATTCGTCGACGTCACGCTGCGCGATGGTCACCAGAGTCTCTGGGCCGAGCGGATGACGACTGGCATGATGCTACCGGTGATCGACCGCCTCGATCGCGCCGGCTTCGATGCGCTCGAAGTGCTCGCCCCGTCATTCATCGGCAAGTGCGTGCGCGACCTGCGCGAGGATCCGTTCGAGCGCATCCGGCTGCTGAAGGCGCACGGCGGACGCACGCCGCTGCGACTGAACGGCGGCGGACTCAACCTGTTCGGCACCGACCAGCATTCGATGGTCGAACTCTTCTGGCGCGTGATGAAGCGCGCGGGTATCGACGAGGTGCGGGTGTCGGACTCCTGGAACGACCCCGCGGTCTGGGCGAAGCGTGCAGGCGCGGCCGCGAAGGCGGGCGTGAAGCCGATCATCAACCTCACCTACTCGGTCTCGCCCCGGCACACCGACGAGTACTTCATCGAGCGCACGCGCGCCGCAGCGGCGCTCAAACCCTATCGCATCTGCCTGAAGGACCCGGGCGGCCTGCTCACGCCCGAGCGCACCGCCATGCTGGTGCCTGCGATGATGGACGCCGCGGCTGGTATCCCGATCGAGATGCACGGCCACTGCTCGACCGGCCTCGGGCCGCTGAACGCGCTGGAGGCCGTGCGCAAGGGCGTGCGCATCGTGAACATTGCCATTCCGCCGCTGGCCGACGACGCCTCGCTGCCTTCGCTGTTCAACGTCGCAGCGAACCTGCGTGCGCTCGGCTACGAGACGGCCGTCGACGAAGACCTCGTGCGGCCGGTACAGACACACTTCGAGGAAGTGGCGCGACGAGAGGGTTTCCCTTTCGGTCGTCCGGTCGAGTACGACTACGCGCAGTACGTGCACCAGGTGCCCGGCGGCATGATCTCCAACCTGCGCAACCAGCTGAAGGAAGTGGGCGCGGAAGACCGACTGCCGGCGGCGCTCGAGGAGGCGGTACGCGTACGCGCCGAGTTCGGCTACCCGATCATGGTGACACCGCTGTCGCAGTACGTCGGCAGCCAGGCCGCGGTGAACGTGATGACCGGCGGGCGCTATGTGCAGGTCACCGACCAGTCGATCCGCTACGCGCTCGGCCACTTCGGGGGCGATATCGAACGGCTGATGGATCCCGAAGTCCGCGCGAAGATCCTCGATCGTCCGCGGGCGCGCGAGCTTGCGGCGATGGACATGACGCAGCACGACGAGGCGACGATCAGGAAGGAACTCGACGCGGTCGACCTTCCGGAAGAGGAAGTGCTGCTGCGCCACCTGCTGCGGCGCGACGACATCGCCCGCATGCGTGCGAGCGCAACCGCGCCACGCGAGTACGTCACCGGAGCGGGCGATTCGCTCGTGTCGCTGATCGCCGAGCTGTCGCGCCGCGCATCGGCAACGCGCGTGCACGTGTCGCGACCCGGCTTCAGCCTCACGCTCGGGCGCACGCCCGCGGACGGTGCCGGATCATGAATCGCGCCGCATGGCACGCCACAACGGTTGCCGGCCTCAGCGCCGGCCTGGACACAGGGAGCATCGGATGAGTCAACCCTACGGAAACATCGCGCTGGCCGGCGTGGGCGAGGCGGCGATCTCGACCACGCAGGTACGCAGCGCGCAGGAACTCGCGGTCGAGGCAGGGCTTGCCGCGATGGCCGACGCGGGACTGACGTCGCGCGACATCGACGGCGTCATCACCGCAAGCCCTGCGGGCGATCCGCACTTCATGTTCAGCACGCTGGTGGCCGAGGCGCTGAATGTGCGCGCGCGCGTGAACATGGCGGTACAGGCCGCCGGCGCCTCACCCGGCATGGGCGTGCTCTACGCCGCACGCGCGATCGCCGCGGGCGACGCGCACACCGTGCTCGTCTGCGAGAGCGACAGCCGGGGCGCCAAGTTCAAGGGCGACAAGATCCAGGCGATGCGCGCGGCGCGCCCGTGGACCGACGACTGGGAAGACCCGTTCGGGCTCACCGTCCCGGGCAAGTACGCGCTGATCGCGCAACGCTGGATGCACCGCCATGGCCGTGGCCGTGAAGACCTCGCAGCCGTGGCGGTTGCCGCGCGCGCGCACGCGATGCGCCAGCCGCACGCGCCACGCAAGGAGCCGCTCGCGATGGAGAAGGTGCTCGGTTCGGCGCCGATCGCCGCGCCGCTGCACGCATTCGACTGCTGCCCGGTGGCCGACTGGGGCGGTGCGGTCCTCGTGACCTCGGTCGAACGCGCGCGCGACATGCGCCAGCCGGTCGTGCGCCTGCTCGGTGCGGGCGAGGGCCACTGCGCGTACCACGTAGCCGACATCGACGACCTGCCGCCCTCGGCGACCCGGCAATCCGCGGAGGCAGCGTTCGGCATCGCAGGCGTCAAGCCCGGCGACATCGACACCGCGCAGGTGTTCGACGCGTTCACCATCGCCGCCCTGGTCGCGATGGAAGAGCTCGGCTTCTGCGAACCCGGTGCTGCGGGTTCGCTGTTCGCCGGCGGCCACACCGCACTCGGCGGCTCGATTCCGACGAACACGACCGGCGGCATGCTCACCTGGGGCAATGCGCATGTGATCGTGCTGCCCGAGGCGGTGCGACAGGTGCGCGGCGATGCAGGCGTCAACCAGGTAGCCGGTGCGAAGCTCGCGCTCGCGCACGGCATCGGCGGGCCGATGTCGCTCGCCGTAACGATGATCCTCGGCCGCTGAGGCCGCTTTTTTCCGCGCAAGGCGAAACTCCGATGAGCGAAGCGACCAAGCCGATCCCCGCCCCCACCGACAACACCGCGCCCTTCTGGTCCGGCTGTGCCGCGGGAGAACTGAGGCTGCGCAAGTGCGCCGCGTGCGGCGTGTTCCGCTCGCCCACGCGCATGGTCTGCGCGTGCGGCGCGACCGCTGCCGAATGGACGGCGGTATCCGGCCGCGGCACCGTGTTCTCCTACACCGTCGTGCACCGCGCGCCCGATCCGGCGTTCAAGGCCGAGCTGCCCTACGTGATCGCGATCGTTGCGCTGGACGAAGGCGGCCGGTTGATGAGCAACCTCGTCGGCACCGAGCCAGACTCGGTACGGATCGGCATGCCGGTACAGGCCGTGTTCGAGACGGTGGCGGAAGGCGTCGGCGTGCCGAAGTTCCGCGCGGCGCAGGCCTGACGAGCAGCCCCCGGCAGCGGCGGCCACCCTCGGGCATCGCCACTACCGCGCCGGGTTCTGGGCGGCTTTGCG
>JBAXJZ010000228.1:0-6959 GCA_037137595.1 Burkholderiales bacterium
CCTCGCGCGCGTCGCCGAGACCCCCGCCGACGCGCTGACGGGCGTCGGCCGCATCCTCGCCGGCGACGCCGGCCGCGACGCGGGCGGCGCGCCGCCCGCGGGCTGGATCGACTACCGCGACTCGCTGCGCGCGGCCGACACGCTGTCGTCCGCGCCCGCCCTCGGCGTCGACGAGCCACTGCTCGAGTACTTCACCTCCGGCACCACCTCCAAGCCCAAGCTCGTCCGCCATTCGCGCCAGAGCTATCCGGTGGGCCACCTGAGCACGATGTACTGGCTCGGCCTGCAGCCCGGCGACGTCCACTGGACGATCTCCTCGCCCGGCTGGGCCAAGCACGCGTGGAGCTGCTTCTTCGCGCCGTTCAACGCGCAGGCCTGCGTGTTCATCTACAACTACACGCGCTTCAACGGCCCCGCGGTGCTCGACACCGTGGTGAAGCACGGCGTGAAGACGCTGTGCGCACCGCCCACGGTCTGGCGGATGCTGATCCAGGAAGACCTGAAGGCCTGGAAGACCTCGCTGCGCGAGGCGATCTCCGCGGGCGAGCCGCTGAACCCCGAGGTGATCGAGCAGGTGCGCGCGGCCTGGGGCCTGACGATCCGCGACGGCTTCGGCCAGACCGAGACCACCGCGATGATCGGCAACCCGCCGGGCCAGGTGCTCAAGGCCGGCTCGATGGGCCGGCCGCTGCCCGGCTACCCGGTGGTGCTGCTCGACGCCGACGGCAAGCCCGGCGACGAGGGCGAGATCTGCATCGACCTGTCGAAGCGGCCGCTGTCGCTGATGCAGGGCTACGCCGACGACGCCGAGAAGACCGCCGAGGCGATGCGCGACGGCCACTACCACACCGGCGACGTCGGCACCCGCGACGCCGACGGCTACATCACCTACGTCGGCCGCGCCGACGACGTGTTCAAGGCCTCGGGCTACCGGATCAGCCCGTTCGAGCTGGAGAGCGCGCTGATCGAGCACGACGCGGTGGCCGAGGCGGCGGTCGTGCCCTCGCCCGACCCGGTGCGCGGCTTCGTGCCCAAGGCCTACGTGATCCTCGCGCCCGGCCACGAGGCCGGCCCCGAGACCGCGCGCTCGATCTTCGCGTTCCTGAAGGGCCGCGTGTCGCCGTACAAGATGATCCGGCGCATCGAGTTCTCCGACCTGCCCAAGACCATCAGCGGCAAGATCCGGCGCGTCGAGCTGCGCGGCCAGGAGAAGGGCCGGCCCGAGGGGGCGGCGCGCAACGAGCGCGAGTACCTCGAGGAGCAGTTCCGGTGAGCGGCGCCGCGACGGACGCCCCGCGCGACGCACGCTTCGACGGCGTCGAGGCGGCGATGCGCCGCTGGGTCGACGGCGGCTTCCTGGCCGGCGCGTCGTGGGCGGTGCTGCGCGGGCGCGAGGTCCTCGACATGCGCTGGGTCGGTCTCGCCGACCGCGAGGCGGGCGTGCCGCTGCGCCGCGACCATGTGGCCCGCGCGTTCTCCAGCACCAAGCTGGTCACCTCGATCGCGGTGCTGCAGCTCGTCGAGGACGGCCGCCTCGGGCTCGACGAGCCGGTCTCGACCTGGATCCCGCAGCTCGCGGACCTGCGCGTGCTGCGCGCCGGGGCGACCTCGATCGACGACACCGAGCCCGCGCGCCGGCCGATCACCGTGCGCCACCTGCTGTCGCATTCGTCGGGGCTGTCCTACGGACTGCTGGACCCGGGCACGCCGATGTACAAGGCGTACACCGCGAACAAGGTGCTGACCGACGCACGTACGCTGACGCAGCTGGTCGATACGCTCGCCACGCTGCCGCTCGCCTACCACCCCGGCGAGTCCTGGGAGTACTCGATCGGCATCGACGTGCTCGGCCACCTGGTGGAGACGCTCACCGGCGGCCGGCTCGAGGACGCGTTCCGCGCGCGGATCCTCGATCCGCTCGGCATGCGCGACACGCGCTTCGTGCTGCCCGAGGCCGACCGGGACCGGCTCGCCGCGCTCTACATCGGCGATCCGTTCGACCCGACGAAGCCCGGGATCCGCCGGCTCGACGACACGCCGTATCCGGGCGCGTTCCTCAAGCCCATGCCGCGCCAGTCGGGCGGCGGCGGGCTGGTCTCGACGCTGGACGACCAGGTGGCGCTGATGCGCGCGCTGCGGCCCGGCGAGGGCGCGCTGCTGCGCGAGGACACGCTCGCGGCGATGTTCTCGAACCAGCTCGCCGACGGCGTCTGGCTGCGCTTCCCCGCCACTGGTACGGCGCGCGGCAAGGGCCACGGACTCGCGGGCGCGCTGACCGTCGAGGAGGGCTCGCTCGACGCGCCCGGCTCGCGCGGCGCGCTGCAGTGGGGCGGCATGGCGGGCACGCACTGGTGGATCTCGCCGGCGCAGGACCTGTCGGCGGTGCTGATGACCCAGCGCTACATGGGGTTCTGGAACCCGTACTGGTGGGAGTTCCAGAAGCGCGTGGCCGCGGCCTGCAGCCCGCGCTCGTGACCCGTCCGCTGTGGCTGCTCGCGGCGGCGGCCGTCGCGCTGCTGTCGCTCGCGCAGCTCGTGCAGGTCTCGATGTTCTTCGACGGCGGCATCTACGCCACCGTCGCGCGCAACCTTGCGATCGGCCGCGGCGAGCCCTGGCGGCTCCACTTCTCCGACACGCTGTTCCCGCTGTTCTCCGAGCATGCGCCGCTGATGATGTGGCTGCAGGCGCTCGGCTTCGCCGTCTTCGGCGACCACATCGCGGTGGAGAAGGGCTTCTCGCTCGCGATGTTCGTAATCGCCCTCGTGCTGCTGCACCGGATCTGGTCGACGCTGCACGCCGACGACCCGACGATGCGGGCCGCCTTCCCGTTCGCGGTCGTGCTGCTGCTGGTCTCGGGGCGGGTCGGCTGGGGCTTCGCCAACGGCATGCTGGAGAACCCGCTGACGGTCTTCACGCTGGCCGCCGTGCTGGCGATCCTCGTCGCGCGGGGCGACGCCGCGCGCGACCGGCCGGCCCTGCGGTGGGCGCTGATGGCCGCGGCCGGGGTCGCGGTGGTCCTCGCGGTGCTGACGAAGGGGCCGGTGGGCCTGTTCCCGCTGGCGACCCCGGCGCTGCACTGGGTCGTGTTCCGGCGGTCCGCGCTGCGGACCGTGGTCGTCGACACGCTCGTGATGGCGGCGGTGATCGGGCTGGCCTTCGGCGCACTGTGGAGCGTCGAGGCCGCGCGCGAGGCCATCAACCGCTACCTGGACGCGCAGCTGCGCAGCAGCCTGTCCGGACAGCGGGGCCGCTACGGCGGCGGCCTGCTGGTCGTGCCCAAGCTGCTCGGGATCAACGGCACGGCGATCGTGGTCGTCTCGCTGCTGTGGGTCGCCGGCCGGCGGCGCGTGCCCGGGGCCGCGGAGGCCGCGCTGCGGCCCGCGAGACGGCGGCGCGCGGCGTTCCTGCTGCTCGTGGCGCTGTCGGCCTCGCTGCCGATCGGCCTCAGCCCGCGGGTCTCGAACTTCTACTTCAATCCGTCGGTGTGCTTCTACGCGTCCGGGCTCGCGGTGCTGGGCGCGCCGGCCCTGATGGCCGTGCTGGCGGGGCTCGGCGCGCGGGGCCGGGCGCTGCTCACCGCCGGGGCCTCGCTCGCGCTGCTCGCGGCCGTCGTCGTGGTGGTGCGCAACGTCGGCACGCCGGGGGTGGACGCGCGGACGATCGCGCAGGCCGCGGCGATCGCGGCCCGCGCGTGCCCGGGTCCGGACGCGCCGGACGCGCCGGACGCGCCGGACGCGCCGCGTTGCCGCACGACGATCGCCGCCTGCGGTCCGATATGGGAGGACTGGGCGCTGCACACCTACCTGCAGCGTGTCCATCGGCTGAGCCTGGCCAGGGCCGCGGAGGTCGAGGCGACCCTCGTCGTGACCGACGCCGGCTGCGCGGTGGCACCCGGCTACCGCGACACCGGCGTCGACGTGGCGCCGTATCGGCTTCTCGAGCGGGCGCCCGGCGGCTGACGCGGGCGATCGGGATCGATCGGCGGCGGGTCGCCGCGACCGGGACGCCCGGCCCCTGCGCGTCCGCGGCGCGTCAGTCCGGATCGCCGCTCTGGCGGCGGCCCGTCGGGAAGTCGACCGTGTAGGCGGTGTTCCGCCCCTTGCAGCTCGCCACCGCCTGGAGCGTGAAGGTCGTGCCCTGGTTGAACTCGTCGGCGGTCGCCTGAACGGCCGCGCGGACCGTGCCCGCGTCCGTGCCCTGCGGCACGTTGGTCACGCAGGCGAGCGGCGCGCCGCCGACGAGGCCCGCGATCACCGGATTCACCCACGGCATCGCGTAGCGCAGCGTGCCCGCCGTCTCGACGATCCGCGGCGCGACCGGCGTCGGCGGCGCGGTCCCGAACCGCAGCGGCAGCATCTGCGACCAGGCCGAGGACATCGGCTTCAGCCCGCCGGTGGGCGCGGCGTCGATCACCCGCTTCATGCCGGCACGGAAGGCCGTCAGCTCCTCGTACAGGGTGCCGGCGCCGAGCTTCGTCGCCAGCGTGTCGAGTGCCGCGTCGAGATCGGCCGCGGGCCGGCCGCGCTCGGCCATCCAGCCGCGCACGCCGGCGTTCACCAGGCCGTAGGACGTCGCGTCGTCGAGCGAGGTGACCTGCGGCCGCGTCGCGTCGGCGGGCGCCCGGTGCAGCGAGCCGCTCAGGCCGAAGGCCCGGCTGACCTCGGTCTCGGCACCGGCCAGCGTGGTCACGCCGAGCGGACCGCGCGCGAGCGCGCGGCGCACCACCAGATCGGTCATCGGGGTCGCCTGCACGTCGAGCGTGCTCTCGGGGCCGGAGAAGGCCACCGCGCCGCGCAGCCGCGTCAGCGGCACCCGTGTCGCCGGATCCGCCTCGTCGACGTAGCTGCCCTGCGTCGCCTCGACCTGCAGCACCGCGGCACGGCGAGGCATCGACACCGTGTAACGGCCGTCGGCGTCGGTGGTGGTGCAGGTGGTGGTCGACGCGTCCGCAGTGCCGTCGACGAGCCAGCTCGCGCAGACGCGCGCACCCGAGACCGGTCCCTTGAAGACCACGCCCGAGACGGCGACCGGCTGCGTCGCGGGATCGGGCGTGACGTCGATCGAGCCGCCGCCGCAGGCGGCGAGCGAGACGGCCGCGGCGAGCGCGGCCAGCGCGGGGACGGGGCCGCGCGAGGCGGCGACGACGCTGGGGCGTCGGTTCATGTCGGAACTCCAGGACACGAGGCGGCGGGCGCGGCCCGCGGGGTCGTCGAGCGGCAGGGCGGCACCGTCGTCCGGATCGCGCCCGCCGCGCGCGGCTTAGGACGGACACCGTACACGATCGGCCGGGCCGCGTGCCGCCCGTCGGCCCGGCCGGCACGCCCGGCGTCCCAACGGGTCGCACACCGGACCGCCCGGGACACCCTTCGGACACGGTCCGTCGGACCGCCGACACTCGCCCCGCACCGATCCGATGAACGACGCCGAAGACCTCCAGGAGCTCACCGCGCTGCTCTCCAGCCGCGTCCCGATCCTGCTGGTGGAGACCCACGAGGAACCGCGCGTGCTCGGCATGCTCGTCCGGGCGGTCCGCACCGAGGGCATGCCGATGTTCCGCTGGAGCATCGCCGACGGCATCGTCCGCAACGGCGTCGACACGGCGATCTACAACACCCACGAGCTCGTCGACGCGCTGAAGCACATCGACAGGACGCCGCAGCCCGGCGTCTACGTGTTCTGCGACGCGCATCCGGGCCTGTCCGACCCGGTGGTCGTGCGGCTGATCCGCGAGATCGCCCTCGAGCACCACGAGATCGCACGCACGCTGGTCTTCGTCAGCCCCAAGCTCGAGGGCCTGGCCTCGGAGCTGCTGCGGCTGGCTGCGCACTTCCGCCCGCGCCTGCCCACGCGCGACGACATCCGCGCGATCGTGAAGCAGGAGGCGCAGCTGTTCCGCTCGCAGTCGGGCGGCACGCCGCGCGGCGAGCGCGCCGACCTCGACCTGCTGGTCACCCACCTGATGGGGCTGGAGACCGAGGACATCCGCCGGATGGTGCGGCAGGCGCTGCGGCCCGACGGCGTGATCGACGCCGCCGACGTGCGCCGCGTGCTCGAGAGCAAGATGGCGATGCTCGGCGGCACCGACGCGCTCGGCTTCGAGGCGAGCCCGGTGCGCTTCGACGCGGTGGGCGGTCTCGAGCAGCTCAAGCGCTGGATCGCGCTGCGGCGGGCGCCCTTCCTCGACGCGGCCGGCGGCCCCTCGGTCGACTGTCCGCGCGGCGTGGTGCTGCTCGGCGTGCAGGGCGGCGGCAAGAGCCTGGCGGCACGCGCGATCGCCGGCGAATGGGGGCTGCCGCTGATGCGGCTGGACTTCGGCGCGCTCCACAACAAGTACGTCGGCGAGACCGAGCGCAGCCTGCGCCGCGCGATCGCGGTGGCCGAAGGCATGTCGCCGTGCGTGCTGTGGATGGACGAGATCGAGAAGGGCCTGTCGGGCTCGGCCGGCGGCGGCGAGCACGACGGCGGCGTGGGCCGGCGCGTGCTCGGCGGCCTGCTCACCTGGATGAGCGAGCGCACCCGGCCGGTGTTCGTCGTCGCGACCGCGAACGACATCTCGCAGCTGCCGCCCGAACTCGTCCGCAAGGGCCGCTTCGACGAGATCTTCTTCGTCGACTTCCCCGGCATCGAGGCGCGCCGCCGGATCTTCGAGATCCACCTGAAGCGCCGCCGCCTGGATCCGGCCGCCTTCGACCTCGACGCGCTCGCCGAGGGCGCGAAGCAGTTCTCGGGCGCCGAGATCGAGCAGGCGATCGTGGCCGCGTCCTTCGAGGCGCGGGCCCGCGGCGCCGCCGTCGACACCGACGGCCTGCTCGGCGAACTCGCGCGCACGCGGCCGCTGTCGGTGGTGATGGCCGAGCGCGTGAGCGCGCTGCGCCGCTGGGCGTCGTCGCGCGCGGTGATGGCCGACGCGCCGGAGAGCGTGCCGGCGCCGGCCGGATCGGCGGCGACGCTGCTCGAGG
>JBAXJZ010000229.1:0-6848 GCA_037137595.1 Burkholderiales bacterium
CTACGAGGGCAAGATCGCGAAATGGTGGACGCCCGACGACGTGCAGTTCGTCGATGCGATCCCGCTCGGCGCCACCGGCAAGATCCTGAAGACGAAGCTGCGCGAAACCTTCAAGGAATACCGCTTGCCGACCGCCTGATTCAGGCTATGATCGCCAGCCGCCGCTGCAGTGGACAGCGGCGGACGCAGACTCGACAGGAGACAACACCATGGGTATCCGAACCGCGGCGATTCCGTTCGTGCTCGCCGCCGCCTTCTCGTCCAGCGCCTTCGCCCAGTCGGGCACCGTCAAGGTGGCCTGGGTCGACCCCCTGTCGGGGATGATGGCCCCGCTCGGCCAGAACATGGTCCGCAGCTGGCAGTACGCCGCCGACCTCGCCAACAAGCAGAAATGGGCGGGCGACGTGAAGTTCGAGGTCGTGCCCTTCGACAACAAGCTGAGCCCGCAGGAGAGTCTGACGGTCCTCAAGTCGATCATCGACCAGGGCATCCGCTACGTCGCGCAGGGCAACGGCTCGGGCGTGGCGCTGGCGCTGGCCGACGCGATCCAGAAGCACAACGAGCGCAACCCCGGCAAGGAGATCGTCTTCCTGAACTACGCCGCGGTCGATCCCTCGCTGACCAACGACAAGTGCAGCTTCTGGCACTTCCGGCTCGACATCAACTCGGACATGAAGATGGAGGCGCTGACCTCCTACATGGCCAAGCAGCAGAACATCAAGAAGGTGTACCTGATCAACCAGGACTACGCCTTCGGCCACTCGGTCGAGAGAGCGGCCGAGGAGTACCTGAAGCGCAAGCGCCCCGACATCGAGATCGTCGGCAAGGACCGCCACCCGCTCGCCCAGGTCCGCGACTTCGCGCCGTACATCGCGAAGATCAAGGCCGCCGGCGCCGACACGATCATCACCGGCAACTGGGGCGCCGACCTGGCGCTGATGGTCAAGGCCGCGAACGACGCCGGCCTGAAGGCGGACTTCTACACCTACTACGCCGGCACCACCGGCGTGCCGACCGCGATGGGCGCCTCGGGCGCCGACCGCGTGCGGATGGTCGCCTACTGGCATCCGAACGATCCGAAGGCCAAGGGCCAGGACATCGTCGAGGGCTTCAAGAAGAAGTTCAACGACGACTACTACACGATGGCCACCTACACCGCGTTCAAGATGCTCGGCGAGGGCATCAAGAAGGCGAAGTCCACGGAGCCGCTGCGGGTCGCCTACGCGATGGAAGGCATGAAGTTCGACTCGCTGAACGGCGAGGTCGAGATGCGCGCCACCGACCACCAGCTGCAGCAGGCGGTCTACATCGCCACCTGGACGAAGGTCGACGGCAAGTCCGTCAAGTACGACCAGGAGAACACCGGCTACGGCTGGAAGACCGAGTCGCGCCTGGAGCCCTACGTCGCGGCCCAGCCGACCTCCTGCCAGATGAAGCGGCCGCCCAAGCCGTGATCGACCGCGGCGTGGCGGGACGATCCCGCCGCGCCGCCGCCACCCCGGCACGCGGCCGTCCGACCGGCCGGCCGCGGCCGACGCCTCCTCCCGCGGACCGCCTCCGCGTCCCAGCCGCGACACCCCTGCCGTGGAATTCTTCCTGATCTCGCTGCTGAACGGCGTCAGCTACGGGCTGCTGCTGTTCATGCTCGCCTCGGGCCTGACGCTGATCTTCAGCATGATGGGCGTGCTGAACTTCGCGCACGCGTCCTTCTACATGATCGGCGCCTACTTCGCGTACCAGGTCAGCACCTGGATCGGCTTCTGGCCCGCGCTGCTGATCGCACCGCTGCTGGTCGGCGTGCTGGGCGCGGCCGTCGAGAAGTACGGGCTGCGCCGCGTGCACAAGTGGGGCCACGTGCCCGAGCTGCTGTTCACCTTCGGCCTGTCGTACATCGTGGTCGAGCTGGTCCAGATCATCTGGGGCCGGGCAGCCGTGCCCTACCAGGTGCCGCCCGAGCTGCAGGGCCCGCTCTTCACGCTGTTCACCACCTCGTTCCCGAAGTACCGCGCGTTCATGATGCTGGTGGCGGTGGCGATGCTGGTCGCGATCTGGCTGATGCTCACGCGCACCCGGATCGGCCTGGTGATCCAGGCCTCGCTCACGCACCCGGACACGGTCGAGGCGCTCGGCCACAACGTGCCGCGCGTGTTCATGCTGACCTTCGCCGGCGGCACCGCGCTCGCGGGCCTGGCGGGCGTGATCGGCGGCAACGCCTTCGTCACCGAGCCGTCGATGGCCGCGCTGGTCGGCTCGATCATCTTCGTCGTCACCGTGGTGGGCGGCATGGGCTCGCTCGCCGGCGCGTTCATCGCGTCCATCCTCATCGGCACCATGCAGACCTTCGCCATCGCGGTCGACTACTCCGGCATCAAGCTCGCGCAGGACATCGGCCTCGCGGTCGGTCCTGACACGCCGGGGTACGCGGTGATGCAGCTGACGGTCTCGCAGGTGGCGCCGGTCCTGCCCTATCTGCTGCTGGTGCTGATCCTGATCTTCAGGCCGAAGGGCCTGATGGGCACGAGGGAGGGTTGACGTGGGCGCCTCCCCCTTGCAGAACGCCGGCCGGACCGTCCGGTTCGAGCCGGTCAACGTCGGCCGATGGTTCATCTGGAGCCTGACCGCGCTGCTGTTCGCGGTCGCGCCGCTCGTCTTCAAGTCGGGCTTCGCGATCACGCTGCTGTCGCAGATGGGCATCCTGATCGTCTTCGCGCTGTCCTACAACATGATCTTCGGCCAGGGCGGCATGCTGTCCTTCGGCCACGCGGTCTACTCCGGCCTGGGCGCGTTCTTCGCGATCCACGCGATGAACTGGGTGGGCGCAGGCACGCTGCCGCTGCCGGTGTCGCTGATCCCGCTGGTGGGCGGGATCTTCGGCGCGCTCTTCGGCGTGATCTTCGGCTACGTGACCACGAAGAAGTCGGGCACGCCGTTCGCGATGATCACGCTCGGCCTGGGCGAGATGGTGTTCGCCGCGTCGCTGATGTTCCCCGGCTTCTTCGGCGGGGAGGGCGGCATCTCCAGCAACCGGGTCGTGGGCGAGCCGTTCCTCGGCATCAGCTACGGACCGGCGATCCAGGTCTACTACCTGATCGCCGTCTGGTGCTTCGTGTCGATGATCGCGATGTTCGCGTTCTCGCACACGCCGCTGGGCCGGATCTCGAACGCGGTCCGCGACAACCCCGAGCGGGCCGAGTTCCTGGGCTACAACACCCAGCGGGTGCGCTACCTGGTGCTGATCGCCTCGGCCTTCTTCGCCGGCATCTCCGGGGGCCTCGCGGCGATCAACTTCGAGATCGTCACCGCCGAGAACGTGTCGGCGATCCGCTCGGGCGGCGTGCTGCTCGCGGCCTTCATCGGCGGCGCGATGTTCTTCTTCGGGCCGATCATCGGCTCGGTGATCTTCGTGCTGTTCGCCGTCGCGCTGTCTGAGTGGACCAAGGCCTGGCAGTTCTACCTCGGCGTGTTCTTCGTGCTGATGGTGATGTACGCGCCGGGCGGCGTCGCCTCGCTGATCCTGATGAACCTGCGGGTCGCGAAGTACCGTCTGTTCGGCCGGCTGCGCGACGCCTACGTCGGCGTGTTCCTGACCGGCCTGGTGCTGCTGGTGGGCATCATCCTGGTGGTGGAGATGAGCTACCACCTGACGCTGAACTTCGCCGCCGGCTCGAAGACCAGCATCTTCGGCTTCCAGGTCGACGGCGCCGATCCGGCCTTCTGGGTGCTGGCGGTGGGCATCCTGGCCGCGGGCGCGGCCTCGTTCGAGGCGATGCGCCGCTACTTCGCCCGCGAATGGGGCGAGGTCCAGGAGAAGATCGAGGACCAGGTCCAGCGCGAGCAGCGCGCCTGAGCCGGGGGAACGACGACGATGAGCACCTCCGCACTCAAGCTGGCCGGCGTCCGCAAGAGCTTCGGCAAGACCGAGATCATCCGCGGCGTGGACCTCGACATCCCCAAGGGCGAGCGCCACGCGGTGATCGGCCCGAACGGCGCGGGCAAGTCCACGCTCTTCAACCTGATCTCCGGGCGCTTCCCGGTGAGTGCCGGCCGCATCGAACTGGGCGGCCGCGACATCACCGGCAGGAAGCCCTTCGAGATCAACAGGATGGGCCTGTCGCGCAGCTTCCAGATCACCAACATCTTCCCGAGGATGTCGGTCTTCGAGAACGTCCGCTGCGCCACGCTCTATCCGCTCGGCTACAAGTACTCGTTCTGGCACCGGCTCGATGCGCTCAAGGACGCAGCCGAACGCGCCGAGGACATCGTCCAGCGGATCGGCCTGAAGGCCCGGCGCGACACGATGGCCGGCCTGCTGACCTATGCCGAGCAGCGCGCGCTGGAGATCGGCATCACGGTCGCCGGCGGCGCCGAGGTGATCCTGCTCGACGAGCCGACCGCCGGCATGAGCCGCTCGGAGTCCGACGCCGCGGTCGAGCTGATCCGCCGGATGACCGAGGGCAAGACGCTGGTCATGGTCGAGCACGACATGAGCGTGGTGTTCGGGCTGGCGGACCGGATCTCGGTCGTGGTCTACGGCCAGGTGATCGCGTCGGACGCGCCGGCCCGGATCCGCGAGAACAAGGCGGTGCAGGAGGCCTACCTCGGCACGTCGCTGACGGAGGACGCCCATGGCTGAGCCGATGCTCGAGGTCTCGAACCTCCACGCCTACTACGGCAAGAGCCACGTGCTGCACGGCGTGGACCTGAAGGTGGGGCAGGGCGAGATCGTCTCGCTGCTCGGCCGCAACGGCGTCGGCCGCTCCACCACCGTCAAGACGGTGATGGGCCTGGTGACCGGCACCGGGTCCATCCGCTTCAAGGGTCAGGAGATCCTGGGCCTCAAGGCCTACGAGATCGCCCACCGGGGGCTGGGCTACGTGCCCGAGAACCGCGACATCTTCCCGACGCTGACCGTCGAGCAGAACCTGATCCTCGGGCTCAAGGGCAAGACCGCGGGCCGCTGGTCGATCGACGACATGTACGGGATGTTCCCGCGGCTGAAGGAGCGCCAGCACACGCAGGCCGGCGTGCTGTCCGGCGGTGAGCAGCAGATGCTGACGCTGTGCCGCACGCTGATGGGCGACCCCGACCTGATCATGATCGACGAGCCGACCGAGGGGCTGGCGCCCAAGATCGTCGAGCTGGTCGCCCAGTACCTGAAGGAGCTGGAGCGTCGCGGCATCTCGATCCTGCTGGTCGAGCAGAAGCTCGCGATCGCCCTCGACATCTCGCAACGCGTCTACGTGATGGGCCACGGGCACATCGTGTTCGAGGGCTCGCCGGCGGACCTGCGCGCGAACGCCCAGATCCGCAAGGAGTGGCTGGAAGTCTGAGATTCGCCCGCCCCCGACCTTCGGTATAGTGGCGGGCGAAACGAATCGAACGGGCCGGCGACGCCGCCGCCCGTTTTTTGCATCCCAATAAAAGCACGACCGTTCGTTTTCAGAGGAGGCGCTTTTCCATGACCCAAGCCAGCTACCGCCAGGACGGCGAGATCGCCGTCATCACGATGGACAACCCGCCGGTCAACGGCCTGGGGTTCGACCTGCGCACCGGCATCGACGCCGGGATCCGCCGCGCGATGGCCGACGCCTCGGTCAAGGCGGTCGTGCTCACCGGCACCGCCCGTGCGTTCTCCGGCGGCGCCGACATCCGCGAGTTCAACTCGCCGAAGTCCACCGCCTCGCCCAACCTCGGCGATCTGATCGCGCTGATCGAGGGCGCCGAGAAGCCGGTGATCGCCGCGGTCGGCGGCCTGGCGCTCGGCGGCGGCAACGAGCTCGCGCTCGGCTGCCACTACCGCGTCTGCGCGCCCGGCACGATGATCGGCCTGCCCGAGGTCAACCTCGGCCTGCTGCCGGGCGCCGGCGGCACGCAGCGGCTGCCCCGCCTGGTCGGCGCGGCCAAGGCGCTCGACATGATCGTCTCCGGCAATCCGATCAAGGCGGAAGAGGCGGTCAAGCTCGGCTACGGCTCGAAGATCGTCGAGGGTGACCTGGTCGCCGGCGCGATCGCCTTCGCCCGCGAGGTGGTGGCGAACGGCTCGGCCCGACCGAAGATCCGTGACCGGGCCGTCGACCCGGCCTCGATCCCCGGCGGCGCCGACGCGTTCTTCGCGCAGGCCCGCGAGCACGTCGCGAAGACCTACCGCGGTTTCCCGGCGCCGATGAAGAACCTCGAGTGCGTCGAGGCGGCGGTCAAGAAGCCCTTCGACGAGGGCATGGCCGTCGAGCGCACGCTGTTCGAGCAGCTGGTCAACGGCACCGAGTCGAAGTCGATGCGTCACGCCTTCTTCGCCGAGCGGGCGGCGGCGAAGATCCCCGACGTGCCCGAGGACACGCCCACCCGGCCGGTCAAGTCGGCCGCGGTGATCGGCGCCGGCACGATGGGCGGCGGCATCACGATGAACTTCATCAACGCCGGGATCCCGGTCGTGCTCCTGGAGACGAAGCAGGAAGCGCTGGACCGCGGCGTCGCCACCATCCGCAAGAACTACGAGGCGACGGCCAAGAAGGGCCGCATGACCCAGGAGCAGGTCGAGCAGCGGATGGCGCTGATCAAGCCGACGCTCGCCTACGCCGACCTCGCCCAGGCCGACATCGTCGTCGAGGCGGTGTTCGAGGACATGGCCGTCAAGAAGACCGTCTTCGAGACGCTCGACGCGACGATGAAGCCCGGCGCGATCCTCGCGTCGAACACCTCGACGCTGGACGTGGACAAGATCGCGTCGTTCACCAGGCGTCCGCAGGACGTGATCGGCACGCACTTCTTCTCGCCGGCCAACGTGATGCGGCTGCTCGAGATCGTGCGGGGCAAGGCCACGGGCAAGGACGTGCTCGCCACGACGATGG
>JBAXJZ010000230.1:0-6838 GCA_037137595.1 Burkholderiales bacterium
CCGGAGGTCGACGCGGCCGCGGCCGCGTCGCTGCTGCCGGCGATGGCGCTCGTCGCGCTGATCAGCTTCATCGAGGTGACCTCGAGCGCACGGGTCATCGCCGTGCGGACCGGCACCACGTGGAACGTCAATCAGGAGCTGGTCGGACAGGGCCTCGCGAAGCTCGCGGCCGGTATCTTCGGCGCGTTCCCGGTGTCGGGCTCGTTCTCGCGCTCGGCGCTGAACCTGTCGGCCGGCGCCCGCACCGCGTGGTCGTCGATCGTCTGCGCGGCGCTGGTCGGGCTGGCGCTGGCGTTCGCCGCGCACGCGCTGTTCCACCTGCCGAAGGCGGTGCTGGCGGCGCTGATCGTGACCGCGGTCGCGGGGCTGGTGACGCCGCGCGAGCTGCTCGCCACCTGGCGGACCGACCGCGGCGACGCCGCGATCGCCTGGACCACCCTCGCCGCGACGTTGCTGTCGGCGCCGCGGATCCACTACGGACTGCTCGCCGGCCTCGCGGCCGTCGCGCTGCGCGCGGCGCTCGTGCGCGCTCGCGGCTGAGGCGGGGCGCCCGGCCGTCAGACCTTGAAGGTCTCCACGGCCCGCGCCAGCGAGGCCGCCTGCTCGCGCAGCGATGCCGCCGCGGCCGAGCTCTCCTCGACCAGCGCCGCGTTCTGCTGAGTGGTCGCGTCGATCTGCGAGACCGCCTCGTTGACCTGGCCCACGCCCTGCGCCTGCTGCTGCGCCGAACTGGCGATCTCGGCCACCATCCCGCGGACCTCGCGGATCGAGCGCACGACGTCCTCGACGATGCGGCCCGCCTCGGCGGCGGCGCGGTTGCCGTCGTCGACCTGCGCGACCGACGCGGAGATCAGCGACTTGATCTCGCGCGCGGCCTCGCCGCTGCGCTGCGCCAGCGTGCGGACCTCGGTGGCCACGACCGCGAAGCCGCGGCCCTGCTCGCCGGCGCGCGCGGCCTCGACCGCTGCGTTCAGCGCGAGGATGTTGGTCTGGAACGCGATGCCGTCGATCACCGAGATGATGTCGGTGATCCGGCGCGAGCTGTCGGCGATGCCGGACATCGTGTTCACCACCTTCGTCACTGCTTCGCCGCCGCGCTGCGCGACCTCGGTCGCGCTGCCGGTCAGCGCGTCGGCCTGGCCGGCGACGTCCGCCGACGAGCGCAGCGTGCCCGACAGCTCGTCCATCGCCGAGGCCGTCTCCTCGAGCGAGGCCGCCTGCTGCTCGGTCCGCGCCGACAGGTCCTGCGTGCCGCCGGCGATCTGCTGCGACGCGGTGGACACCGCGCTCGCGCTCGCGCGCACGTCGGCGATCACGCGCCGAAGGCCGTCGCGCATCCCGGTCATCGCCTCGACCAGCTGCCCGACCTCGTCGCGCGAGGGCGGCGGCATCGCGGCCGTGAAGTCGCCCGCGGCCATCGAGCGCGCGACGTCGACCATCTGCTCGACCGGACGCGAGATCGCGCGGGCAGTGAACGCGGCGAACAGCAGGCCGAGCACGACGGCCGCCGCGCCCAGCACCATGATGACGATGCCGGTGCTGCGGCCCAGACCGTCGGCACGCTCGGCCTCGGCCCTGGCGCCGGCCTCGTTGTGCGCGACGAGCTTGTCGAGCTGCTCGCTCAGCGTGTTGAAGAGCTTCAGCGAGTTGCCCAGCAGCAGGGCGCGAGACTCCTCGTTGCGGCCGGAGTCCATCAGCGACCGCACCTCGGCCGCGACCTTCAGGTAGTCGGCCCAGGTGGCGCGGTAGGCGTCGTAGAGCGCACGTTCCGCGTCGGAGGTGATCAGCGGCTCGTAGGCCTTCTGCTGCTCGGCGATCTTCGCGATCTGCGCGTCGATGCGGGTCGCGGTGCTGCGGCGCGCCTCGAGGTCGTCGGCCAGGAGCAGGCGTCGGTTCTCGAGCACCCTCTGGAACGTGGTGCTTCGTGCGAGCGTGAGCAGCGCCTGCACGCTCGGCATCCAGCTGGTGGTGACCTCACGGGTGGAGTCGGCGAGGCGGCCGACCTGGACAACCGCCGTGACCGAGATCGTCGTCGTCAGGGCGAGGATCAGCCCCGCCATCAGCATCAGCTTTCGGCCGAGCCGCAGATCCTTGAACCGCATCGTGTCGCTCCTGGCGCCCCCTTGGCGCATCCGGGTGACGGCCTTGTGGCCGAGTGATGCGGAGTCTGACCTGGACAAACCCGAGCGCGGCAGTGGGTGAACGGCGGTTTTCCCGCACATATCGGCGGGCGGACGATCGTGTCCGATATGTGGCGGTCGGATGGTCCCGACAGTGAGGTCGCGGAGACCCTGCCCCGTGAGGGGTCGGCGTCAGACGGTGGCGGTCAGCCCGCCGTCGACGTAGAGCATCTGTCCGGTCATGAAGTCCGAGGCGGCCGACGCGAGGAAGATCGCGGCGCCGCCGAGGTCCTTCACGTCGCCCCAGCGGCCGAGCGGCACGCGCTTCTCGAGCCAGCCCGTGAAGTCGCCGTCGGCGACCAGCGGCGCGGTGAGGTCGGTGGCGAAGTAGCCCGGGCCCAGGCCGTTGACGCGGATGCCGTGACGCGCCCAGTCGATCGCCATGCCCTTGGTGAGGTTCTTCAGCGCACCCTTGGACGTGACGTAGGGCGCGATCGAGTAGCGGGCGAGCTCGCTGTTGATCGAGCAGACGTTGATCACCTTGCCGTGCCCGCGCGGGATCATCCGCCGCGCGACCGCGCGGCCGACCTTGAAGGCGCCGCTGACGTTGGTGGCCATGATGCGGTCCCAGTCGGCGGTCTCGAAGTCCTCGAGCGGGCGGCGCACGGTGATGCCGCTGTTGTTGACCAGGATGCCGATCGGGCCGAAGCCGCGCTCGATGGCGTCGACCGCGGCCTCGATGCCGGCCTCGTCGGTGACGTCGAAGGGCGCGGCGAAGGTGTCCGCGCCCTCGGCGCCCAGGGCCGAGCGGGCGGCCTCGACGCCGGCGGCGTCGCGGCCGTTGACCGCGACGCGGGCGCCGGCCGAGGCGAGCGCGCGGGCGAGCGCGAAGCCGATGCCGCGCGAGGAGCCGGTCACGAGCGCGACATGGCCGGTGAGGTCGAAGAGCGGGTGCATGCGAGGTCTCTGCGCGCGGCGCGGGCGTGCCGCCGCGGGGCGGGCCGGGCGGTGCGCGCATCGTAGAATCGGGGATGGCCCATCTTCTCGCGAATCTGAACGAGCGGCAACTCGCGGCGGTGACCCTGCCGGCGCAGCACGCGCTGATCCTGGCCGGCGCCGGCAGCGGCAAGACCCGCGTGCTAACCACGCGCATCGCGTGGCTGATCCAGACCGGCCAGTGCAGCCCCGCGAACATCCTCGCGGTGACCTTCACCAACAAGGCCGCGAAGGAGATGACCGCGCGGCTGTCGGCGATGCTGCCGATCAATCCGCGCGGCATGTGGATCGGCACCTTCCACGGCCTGTGCAACCGGCTGCTGCGGGCGCACCACCGAGACGCGGCGCTGCCGCAGACCTTCCAGATCCTCGATTCGGCCGACCAGCTCGCCGCGATCAAGCGGCTGCTGAAGGGGCTGAACGTCGACGACGAGAAGTACCCGCCGCGCAACCTGATGCACTTCATCAACGGCTCGAAGGAGGAGGGGCTGCGCGCGAAGGACGTCGAGGTGGTCGACGACTACAACCGCCGCTTCGTCGAGCTCTACGCGGCCTACGACGCGCAGTGCCAGCGCGAGGGCGTGGTGGACTTCGCCGAGCTGCTGCTGCGCAGCTACGAGCTGCTCGAGCGCAACGAGCCGCTGCGGGCGCACTACCAGAGCCGCTTCCGCCACATCCTGGTCGACGAGTTCCAGGACACCAACGTGCTGCAGTACAAGTGGCTGAAGCTGCTCGCCGGCCCGGGCAGCGCGGTGTTCGCGGTGGGCGACGACGACCAGTCCATCTACGCGTTCCGCGGCGCGAACGTCGGCAACATGTCGGCCTTCGAGCACGAGTTCCGCGTGCCGAACCTGATCAAGCTCGAGCAGAACTACCGCTCGCACGCGCACATCCTCGACTGCGCGAACCACCTGATCCGGAAGAACTCCAGCCGCCTCGGCAAGGAGCTCTGGACCGATGCCGGGCACGGCGAGCCGGTCCGCGTCTACGAGTCGATGAGCGACGCGCAGGAGGCGCAGTGGCTGATCGAGGAGGCCAAGGGCCTGATCGCCGAGGGCTGGATGCGCGCGGACATCGCCATCCTCTACCGCTCGAACGCGCAGTCGCGGGTGCTCGAGCACGCGCTGTTCTCGGCCGGCATCCCGTACCGAGTCTACGGCGGCCTGCGCTTCTTCGAGCGCGCCGAGGTCAAGCACGCGCTCGCCTACCTGCGGCTGATGGAGAACCCGGACGACGACACCGCGTTCCTGCGGGTGGTGAACTTCCCGGCGCGCGGCATCGGCGCGCGCTCGGTCGAGCAGCTGCAGGACGCGGCGCGCCAGGCGGGCAGCTCGCTGTACGCGGCGGTGGCCGCGATGCGCGGCGGGGCGGCCGCGGGCAAGCTCGGTGCCTTCGTCGCGCTCGTCGAGCGGCTGCGCGCCGAGACCGCGACGCTGCCGCTGCCCGAGGCGGTCGAGCACGTCGTGGAGCGCAGCGGGCTGATCGCCCACTACCAGACCGAGAAGGAAGGCCAGGACCGCATCGAGAACCTGCGCGAGCTGGTCAACGCGGCGGCCGCGTTCCTGGGCGAGCAGGGCGTCTCGCAGGACGTGCCGGCGAACGTCGGTGTCGCGGCGACGGCGGCGCCGCAGGCGGGGCCGGCCGTCGAGGCGCCGCTGACCGTCGAGGAGGACGGCACGGTGGTCGCGCCCGCGGGCTTCGCGGAGGACGCGCCGCAGACCACGCCGCTCGCCGCCTTCCTCGCACACGCGTCGCTCGAGGCCGGCGAGAACCAGGCGGGCGAAGGCACCGACGCCATGCAGCTGATGACGGTGCACGCCGCCAAGGGCCTGGAGTTCGACGCGGTCTTCATCACCGGGCTCGAGGAAGGCCTGTTCCCGCACGAGAACTCGGCGCAGGAGGTCGACGGGCTCGAGGAGGAGCGGCGGCTGATGTACGTCGCGATCACCCGCGCCCGCAAGCGGCTCTACCTGTCGTTCTCGCAGACGCGGATGCTGCACGGGCAGACGCGCTACAACGTGCGCTCGCGGTTCCTCGAGGAGCTGCCCGAGGGCTCCTTGAAGTGGCTGACGCCGCGCACCGGCGCGGGGCGCGGCGGCTGGGGGGCATCGCGCTGGAGCGAGGGCGGCGACTGGGCCGGACAGGGCGGCGGCCGGGGCCGCGACTCGGCGTGGTCGGGCGGCACGCGCGGCGGCTACGGCGCCGCCGCGGAGCCGGTGGTCTCGCCGGCCGACCGTCGCCTCGCGGCGAAGTTCGACCGCGGACTGCCGTGGCGGATCGGGCAGACGGTCGCGCATGCGAAGTTCGGCGAAGGCGTGATCCTGAACATCGAAGGCAGCGGCACCGATGCGCGCGTCCAGGTGAACTTCGGCCGGCAGGGCGTGAAGTGGCTGGCGCTGTCGGTGGCGAAGCTCGAGGCGGTGAACTGAGCGGCGAGCGCCGCGCTCGCGCTCCTCAGCCGGGCATGGCCGGCGGGTCCCCGGCCTGCGCCTCCTGACCGTCCCGCACCACCTCCCGATACGACGGCCAGATCGACGCATACAGCGCGGCGATCAGCAGCAGCGTGATCGGCGAGAACGGGCTGCCGGGGATCAGCAGCATGCCGATCGCGTCGCCCGGCAGCAGCTGGCGCAGCAGCAGCACGCCCATCGTCGTCGCCAGCAGCACCAGCGCCCACGACCCCGCGTAGACCGCGAACGCGGCCTTGTTCCGCCAGCACGCGACCAGGCTGAAGAACACCGCCTCGAGCGGGCGTCGCCCGTTCCACGCGACGAAGAGCGGCGAGTACCACATCAGCATCTGGATCGGCACCGACAGCACGACGAAGACGATCATCGCGTAGCCGATCGCGCCGTCGCGCAGCGACGGATCGCCCGGGTCCATCGTGCCGGTCATCGCGCGGAACAGCGCGCCGCCGTCGGCGACCAGCGCGAGGCCCATCGCCACCGCGGTCAGCACCGCATTGACCACGCCGAGCACCAGCAGCGGCTTCAGCCGGCCGCGGCTGCGCGGCCGGAAGCCCTCGAACAGCATCAGCGGGTGCGCCTTGCCGCCCTCGTCGATCGTCCGGGCCACGTGGACGAAGCCGACGGTGAGCAGCGGGATCAGCACTGGGATCGCGATCGGGCCGAGCAGCGGCACCTGGCCGGTGAGCGCGAGCGCGAGCATGAACAGCGCCGCGGTGCCGAACAGCGCCAGCGGCTCGCGGCGCAGCAGCCTGAAGCCGTGGGCCATCCAGCGCCCACCGGCGCCGGGCGTGATACGGACTACCTGCATGTCGCTCCTCGGGTCGCCGGCATCGGCGGCACGTGGGCGCGTCGGGTGCGCAGGATGCGCTCGAACGCGCCCGGGTCCTTGGGCGTGAGCTGCTCGGCGGGACGCGGCGCGTGCCAGTCGTCGAGCCGGGACAGCCAGAATCTCAGCGCCGCGGCGCGGGTCGCCATCGGCCAGGCGGCCCGCTCGGCGGCGGTCGGCGGGCGCAGCGCGACGTAGGCGTCGAGCAGCGCGTCGAGCCGCGCGGGATCGAACTCGCCGCTCGCGTCGTCGACGCACCAGTCGTTGCAGGTCACGGCGAGGTCGAACACGAAGGTGTCGACGCCGGCGAACCAGAAGTCGATCACGCCGCCGATCGCGTCGCCGTCGAACAGGACGTTGTCGCGGAACAGGTCGGCGTGGACGGCGCCGCGCGGCAGTGCCGCGGCGGCGGCAGCGGCCGCGCGCTG
>JBAXJZ010000231.1:0-6829 GCA_037137595.1 Burkholderiales bacterium
CCCGGCCGACGCCGCGCTGCGCGCCGCGGTGGCCGACGCGCTGCGCGCCGCGGGCGCGGACGCGCACGACCCGTTCGCGCTGCTCGGCCCGGGGCGCTACCGCTCGGAACTCGGCGAGCAGGCCGGGGCCTGGGTCGCGACGGTGGGACGGTCGCTGCGCCGGGGCGCGATGCTGCTGGTCGACTACGGCTTTCCCGCGCGCGAGCTCTACCACCCGCAGCGCGACGGCGGCACGCTGATCGCGCATCGCCGCCACCACGCCCACGGCGACGTGCTGCGCTGGCCTGGGCTCCAGGACGTGACCGCGCACGTGGACTTCACCGCGGTCGCGCGGGCCGCGGCCGGCGCCGGGCTCGAGCTGCTGGGCTACACCTCGCAGGCGCGATTCCTCGTCAACTGCGGGCTGCTCGATCGGCTCTCGCGCATCGCGCCCGAGGGCGCACGCGATCCCGCCGCCGCGCGCGCGCTCGGTGCCGTGCAGACGCTGATGTCGGAGGCCGAGATGGGCGAGCTCTTCAAGGCGATCGCGTTCGGCCGCGGCGTGCCCGCGCCGTCGCTCGGCTTCGTGCGCGGCGACCGGAGCGGCACGCTGTGAAGTGGTTCATCGCCACCGTCATCGCGCTGGTCCTGTTCTCGGGCGCGATGCCGTTCCTGCGCAGGCTCGGCATCGGTCGGCTGCCCGGCGACTTCAACTTCCGGCTGTTCGGCCGCGAGTGGTCGATCCCGCTGACCTCGACGATCCTGCTGTCGCTCGCGGCGGCGCTGGTCGCGCGGCTGCTGTAGCCTTCGCGCTGCGCCGGACCGATGTCCGCTGCGCAGGACCGATACCGATACCGAGGAGACCCGCCCATGAAGCACGTCACGCACGCGCAGCTGCCCGCGCTCGTCGGCCAGGAGCTCGCGCTCACCGACTGGCTGGAGATCGCGCAGGACCGCATCGACCGGTTCGCCGACGCGACCGACGACCACCAGTGGATCCACGTCGACGCCGAGCGCGCGGCCAAGGGACCGTTCGGCGCGACCATCGCCCACGGCTACCTGACGCTGTCGCTGGTGGCCGGCTTCTCGCAGCGCAACCTGTCGATCGACGACGAGTCGATGTCGATCAACTACGGCCTGAACAAGGTCCGCTTCCCGTCGCCGGTCCGCGTGGGCAGCCGGGTGCGCGCGCGCTTCGTGCTGCAGTCGTGCGACCCGGTCGATGCCGGTCCGGGCGGACGACCGGGCCTGCAGCTGGTCATCCGCGTGACCATCGAGATCGAGGGCTCGGACAAGCCGGCCTGCGTCGCCGAGGCCGTCCGCCTGACCTTCAGGTGAGCGGCAGCTCGAGGACCGAGCGGACCATCGTCTCGAGGTCCTCGGGCTGCCAGGGCTTGGCGAGGAAGCCGGCGATCGGAGCGTGACCGATCCGCTCGCGCACGTAGGCCTCGTCGTGGCCGCTGGTCATCAGCACGGGCAGCGACGGCCGCAGATGCAGCACCGCGGCGAGCACGGTCGCGCCGTCGGCACGCGGCATCACCAGGTCGATCACCGCGAGCGCGAACCGCGACGCGCCGGCGTGCAGCCGCTCGATCGCGTCGATGCCGTCGACCGCGTGCTCGGCCGCGCAGCCCAGGCCCTCGAGCACCTGCTCGACCAGCCAGGCGACCATGCGGTCGTCGTCCGCGACCAGCACCAGCGGCCTGTGCGCGACGCCTGCGTCAGACATGCGGCACTTCCCGATAGGCAGCGGGGTACAGGCGGTGCGAGCAGTCGGGGCACATCGCGTGCGAGACGGTCGCGTCGGAGTGCTCGCGCAGGTATTCGTCGGCCGGCCGCCAGCTGCCGACCGTGTCGCGGATCGACTTGCACCCGGCGCACACCGGCAGCAGCCCGCTCAGCGTGCGGACCTGCGCGAGGGCCAGGCGCAGCTCCGTGATCAGGTGTTCGCGCTCGTCCTCGGCGCGCACCCGGTCGGTCAGGTCGTGCAGCATCAGCAGTCGGCCCGCCGGGGCCTCCGGCCGCACCCGCAGCGGCACCACGCGCACCGCGAAATGCCGACCGCCGATGGTCGCGAAGGGCGCGGTCGAGTCGCCGGACAGCACGACGCCCGCCTCCCCCAGCGCGCGCAGCAGCGGGGCCACCGGACGGCCGACGATCTCCGAGGGCAGGACGCCGAGCAGTCCGGCCATCGCACGGTTCAGGTCGACGACCCGGCCATCGGGATCGGTCGCGAGGATGCCGTCCTCCATGGTGTCGAGGACCACGTCGCGCGCGACCGGCGACAGGTCGAGCAGTCGGTGGCGCAGCACGGCCCAGCCGATCAGCGCGCAGGTGATGGTGACGCCGAGCGGCATCGGGTCCATCCAGGCCGGCGTGATCCCGAGCAGGAAGAGCCCGGTGGCGATCGCGGGCGCCGCACCGGCGCCCGCGATCGCGAGGCCCTGCCGGCGGGCGAGCGGGCCGGCGCGAGCCGCCCAGACCAGCGCGGCCAGCACGCTGCCGATCAGCACCCCGTAGCCGAACGTGACGGCCAGCGGATGCAGGGGACCGTAGACGATGCGGTCGACGTGGGTCAGCACGCCTGACCGCGCGAAGGACACGTCACGGATCAGCCAGTCCCGGCCCCAGTCGGTCCACACCAGCGCGACGCGCACCGCCGGCCATGCGCACAGGACCGCGACGATCACCTGCACGCGTCGCCGGGGCACCGCGGTGAACTCGAGCACGAACCATGCGACGGCCACCGGCGTGAAGGCGATGAACACGTACTTGACGTTCAGCCAGAGCGGCGCCGCCGACGGCGACGCCAGCGCCATCGCGATCGTCGACGCGGTCCAGCCGCCGGACACGGCCGCGACGGTCGCGAAGGCGCGTCCCCGCGCCCCACGACCAGCGCTCAGCCCGACGCCGGCGAGGGCAGCGAGCGCGAACAGCGCGGCGAGTGTCGCGAGGAGGTAGGCGCTCTGCCAATCTGCCCCGAGGCTCATCAGAACAGAGGACCTCCCTGTGTATGAAGCGCGTCACTTCATCACGGAATCGTGACGGCGACCAGCAGGGGGACATGTCGCGCTCACCCGGTCGGACAGATCGGACCGGGGTGCACCAGGATGCGACACGGGCGGCCGCGGCGATGCTCGCGCGTTGCCGCGTGCGGCTAAGCCGCTAAGTGATGTCGGAGCGACTGCACGGGGTGGGGCACGTGCCGGGTCCGGCGCGGCTGCCGCGTCGGAGGGGCGAGCGAGGGCGGCGCACCATCGAGTCGACTGCGACCGACGCGGTCGCGTGTATCCCGCTCGTCGATGCGTGGTGATGCGCGTCGATGCGTGCCGATGCGCGTCAGTGCGCGTGTGCGCGCACGGCGCAGTCAGCGGACGGCATCGGCCGCGCCCACGGCGACGATGCGCGCGGCCCTCAGCGCCCCTGCGATGGCGGTGGGGCCGCCGTCCGAGCCGGCACGTGCCGCGATCGCGCCGGCGTCGACCGCCCGCGCGGCGGCGAGGGCGCGACGCAGTCGCGGATCGTCCGCGGAGGCGGTTGCGCGCGCGCCGGCGGCGCGGCGGGCGCTGTCGCCGGCGCGCAGCATCCCTTCGAAGCGTGCGGGTTTGCGGAACGCGTCGCAGCGTTCCAGGAGTCCGACGACGGCCTCGCAGTCCAGCAACGCGCCGTGGGCGAGCACCGCACGTTCCCGGGCCGCGAGCGCGGCGAGGTCCCGCGCGTCGTTGGGGGCCTTCAGCCGGCGGGCGATGCGGCGGGCCCGCTCGGCGGCGACGTCGTCGGGGTCGGGCGGTCCGGCGTCGGGGCGGGACGGCTCGAGCACCAGGGCCGCGAAGCGCACGTCGACCGGTTCGCCGGCGGCGGCGGCCGCGTCGACGACGGCGCCGGCATCGGGCGCGTCGCGCAGCGCCGCGTCGAGCTCGGGCTCGAGGCGGGCGAGTGCGCCGCAGGCGCGGAGCACCGCGAGCATCCGCGACGGATGCCGCTCGGCGAGCCCGCGCGAGACCTCCTGCCAGACCCGCTCGGGCACCAGCGCGTCGACCTCGCCCGCCTCGACCATCCGGCCCATCAGCGCCAGCGTCTCGGGCGCCACCGAGAACGCGTGGAAGCGCGCCGCGAAGCGCGCGGTGCGCAGGATCCGCACCGGATCCTCGGCGAAGGCCTCGCTCACATGACGCAGCACGCGAGCGCGCAGGTCGCGCTCGCCGCCCCACGGGTCGACGAGCCGGCCGTCGGGCGCGCGCGCCATCGCGTTGACCGTGAGGTCGCGGCGGTGCAGGTCCTCCTCGAGCGTGACCTCGGGCGCGCATTGGACGACGAAGCCGCGGTAGCCGCGGCCGCTCTTGCGCTCGGTGCGCGCGAGCGCGAACTCCTCGTGCGTCGTCGGGTGCAGGAAGACCGGGAAGTCGCGTCCGACCGGCCGGAAGCCCAGCTCGGCCATCCGCTCGGGCGTCGCTCCGACGACCACCCAGTCGCGGTCGTGCACCGGCAGCCCGAGCAGCGCGTCCCGCACGGCGCCGCCCACCTCGTAGCAGTCGAGGCGATCGGCCGGCGGGGCGGCGGCGGTCACGCTCAGCGGCGCGCGTGCGAGCGCCAGTCGTCGTAGCGGCGCTCGGCGGGCGGACCGTAGAGCCCGGGGCCCAGCGCACGCAGCGACGCCGGCGCGACCCGCAGGTCGGGATCGACGGGTCGCGCGCTGACGTTGTCGAGCGTCATCGAGTCGAGGTTGTCGCGGGTCATCAGCGGCTCGCCCGGCGCGTGCTCCATCAGGAACGCGACGACCCGCGCGAGGCCCGCCGGCAGTGCGACGTTCGCGCGCGGATGGCCGCTCCAGACCCCGGCGAGCTGCACCAGCTGGCGCAGCGTCAGCACCTCGGGGCCGGCCAGCGCATAGGTCTTGCCGGCGGTGGCCGGCGTGTCGAGCACGTTGACGATGGCCTGCGCGACGTCGTCCACCCAGACCGGCTGGAAGCGCGTCTCGGGCTTGGCGAGCAGCAGCAGCGGCAGCACGCGCTGGATCTTCGCGAACAGGTTCAGGAAGCTGTCCTCGGCGCCGAACACCACCGACGGACGCAGGATGGTCCAGTCGAGGTCGCGTGCCTGCCGCACCTTCTCCTCGCCCGCGGCCTTGGAGCGCAGGTAGCGCGAGGGCAGCGTGTTCTTGCCGCCGTCGGTGACCCCGAGCGCGCTGACGTGCACCAGCCGCTTCACCTGCCGCGCGCGGCAGGCCTCGACGAGGGCGGCGGGCACGTCGACGTGGGCGCGGCCGAACTCCGGCCCCCAGCGGTCCTCGCCGGCGCCGGGCCGTCCGTGCAGCACGCCCACCAGGTTGATCACCGCGTCGCAGCCGGCGGCGAGATCGCCCATCGCCTTCGGATCGGCCGAATCGGCCTCGACGACGTCGACGGTGGGCAGCAGGATCAGGTGCCGGGCCCGCTCGCGACGGCGGGTGGGCACGACGACGCGACGGCCCTGGGCCGACAGCCGGGACACCACGTGGGTGCCGATGAAGCCCGAGCCGCCGACGACGAGGATGCGCGAATGGAGCATGTAAGCCTGCCGCGACGGACGCGGCGCGAAGGATGGAGGGAGGAGGACCCGGCCAGGGCCCGGTCCCCCATCGTAGCGCGAAGCGCCGCGGCGACGGCCGGTTTCCCGCCGCGGCCGCGGGCGCTCAGTCGCCCGATGGCGACGCGGTGGCGGTGAACGCCGGGCCCGGCTGCACCTCGCCGAGCATCGCCTTGAGCGACTGCGACTCGCCGGTGAAGAGGCCCGCGTACCAGACGGTGTTCGACAGCACGTGCTTCACGTAGCCGCGGGTCTCGTTGAACGGGACGATCTCCGCGAAGATCGCGCCCTCGACCGGGGCGGGCAGCGTGCCCCGCCACGAGCGCGGCCGCCCCGGCCCCGCGTTGTACGCGGCCGAGGCCAGCACCGGGGACCGGTCGAGGTCGTCGAAGACCGTCTTCAGGTAGAAGCTGCCGAACTGCAGGTTGGTCTCGAGTTCGTTGATGCGGGCCGGCGTGAAGTCCTGGACGCCCATCTTCTTGGCGATCCAGCGCGCCGTGGCCGGCATGATCTGCATCAGGCCCGACGCGCCGACCGGCGAGCGGGCGTCCTGCACGAAGCGCGATTCCTGGCGGATCAGGCCGTAGACCCAGGCCGGGTCCAGTCCCTGGGACCGGGCGATCGGCTTGAGCCGTTCGGCGAAGGGCGAGGGGAAGCGCAGCGCGTAATCGTGCTCGAGCTTCGTGCGGTCGGCGGCGTTCACCGCGCGGTCGAGCAGCCCGATGCGCCGCGCGTGCTCCGCCGCGGCGATCAGCTGGCGGTCGCCCAGGCCGCGTACCGCGAAGTTCCATTCGCGGTTGCCGTCACCCCGCAGGCCGAGCTCGTAGAACTTCAGCGCGCGCGCGAAGGCGGGGTTGGCGCGCGCGTCGGCGAGCTCGGCATCGGTGGGCGGCACCGCGGCCTCGGGCACCGTGAGGCGTGCACCGAGCTCCTCGGAAGCGAGCTGGGAATAGAAGTCCGCTCGGCCGGCGATCGACGTGAAGAGCACGCGGGCGCGGTGCTGCGACTCGGGCGACGCGGTCTCGGCCTGCAGCGCGCGGCCGAGCCAGTAGGTCCAGGTGGCGTCGGCGCGGCCGGCCTCGCTCATCCGTTCGATGGTGGCGCGCACCGCGGGCCAGTCGCGGGCACGCAGCGCGGCCCGGGTGAGCCAGGCGAGCGTCTCGTCGCTGGCGCGCGCGCCACGGGCCTGCTGGGCCCAGGCGTGCGACTCGGGCAGCAGCCGGCGCATGCCGGCGGCGGCGATCTGTGACCAGGCGAACGCGCGGTCGGCGGGCCGCAGCCGGCC
>JBAXJZ010000232.1:0-6781 GCA_037137595.1 Burkholderiales bacterium
CGTGACCAGCACCCACTCGCCGAGGCCGGCGAGGTAGTTCTGCATCGAGATGATGACGGCCGCGCCCACCACCGGGCCGAACACCGTGCCCATGCCGCCCACCAGCGTCATCAGCACCACCTCGCCGGACATCTGCCAGGTGACGTCGGTGAGCGACGCGAGCTGGAACACCAGCGACTTGGTCGCGCCGGCCACGCCCGCGAGCGTCGCCGACAGCACGAAGGCGAGCAGCTTGTAGCGGTCGACCTGGTAGCCCAGCGAGATCGCGCGCGGCTCGTTCTCGCGGATCGCCTTCAGCACCTGCCCGAAGGGCGAGTGGATCGTCCGGTAGATGATCGCGAAGACGATCGCGAAGATCACCAGCACGAAGTAGAACATCGTGAGGTCGTTCTTCGTGTCGATCAGGCCGAACAGCGGCCGGCGCGGCACCGACTGGATGCCGTCCTCGCCGCCGGTGAAGGGCGCCTGCAGGCAGACGAAGAACACCATCTGCGACAGCGCCAGCGTCACCATCGCGAAGTAGATGCCCTGCCGGCGGATCGCGAGCGAGCCGGCCACGAAGCCGAGCACCGCGGCCACCGCCGCGCCGGCGAGGATGGAGATCTCGGGCGTCCAGCCCCAGACCTTCGCCGCGTGCGCGCTCACGTAGGCCGAGAAGCCGAAGAACATCGCGTGGCCGAATGACAGCAGGCCGACGTAGCCGATCAGCAGGTTGAAGGCCAGCGCGAACATCGCGAAGCACAGCACCTTCATCAGGAAGACCGGGTAGCCGCCGATGAAGGGGGCCACCGCCATCGCCGCGAGGAACGCGAGGAACAGGACGGTGCCGCGCTGGTGCGAGGCGACGGCCGGCGGCGCGGTGACGGTGCGGGGCGCGGACGAGGCCGGCGCGGTGGGAGCGCTTGCGTTCATTTCTGCTTCCCGAAGAGGCCCGCGGGCTTGAGCATCAGCACGATCGCCATGATCACGAAGATCACGGTGCTCGACGCCTCGGGGTAGAACACCTTGGTCAGGCCTTCGATCACGCCGAGGCCGAAGCCCGTCAGGATCGAGCCCATGATCGAGCCCATGCCGCCGATCACGACGACGGCGAAGACCACGATGATCAGGTTCGAGCCCATGGTCGGGCTCACCTGGTAGGCGGGTGCGGCGAGCACCCCGGCGAGTGCCGCGAGTGCGACGCCGAAGCCGTAGGTGAGGGTGATCATCCGCGGCACGTTGATGCCGAAGGCCTGGACCAGGTCGGGCCGCTCGGTGGCCGCGCGCAGGTACGAGCCGAGCTGAGTGCGCTCGATCACGAACCAGGTCGCCAGGCAGACCACCAGCGAGAAGACGACGATGAAGCCGCGGTAGTACGGCAGGAACATGAAGCCGAGGTTCGTGCCGCCGGGCAGCGGGTTCACGAAGGGCTGGCCCGAGGAGCCGAACTGGTGCCGGTACAGGCCCTCGAGGATCAGCGCGAGGCCGAAGGTCAGCAGCAGCCCGTACAGGTGGTCGAGGTGGTACAGGTGCTTGAGGAACACGCGTTCGAGCAGCACGCCGAACGCGCCGATGACGATCGGCACGATCAACAGCGACGCCCAGAACGGGATGCCGACCCAGTTCAGCAGCATCCACGCGCCGAACGCACCCATCATGTACTGGGCGCCGTGCGTGAAGTTGATGACGTTCAGCAGGCCGAAGATCACCGCGAGGCCGAGCGACAGCAGCGCGTAGAACGCGCCGTTGATCAGGCCGAGCAGCAGTTGCCCGAAGAAGGCCTGGGGCGGGATGCCGATCAGTTCGAACATGGGGCGGGGGCGTCGGGGGGGAGGGCGCCCCGCGCCGGGGCCGGCGCGGGACGGGCGGAGCCGGCGTCGCCGCCGGCCCGGTCTCGCCTTACTTCTTGACCAGCGGGCACTCCGACTGCGACAGCGGCCGGAAGGCCTCGGCGGCCGGGATCGTCGCGCGCAGCTTGTAGTAGTCCCACGCGCCCTTCGACTCGTTCGGCTTCTTCACCTCGAACAGGTAGGCGTCGTGCAGCTTGCGGCCGTCGACGCGGATCGTGCCCTTGCCGAACAGGCGGTCGTCGGTCGGCATCTCCTTCATCTTCTCGACGACCTTCACGCCGTCCGCGTCCGACTTCAGCGCCTCGACGGCCTTCAGGTAGTGGAGCACCGACGCGTAGACGCCGGCCTGCACCATCGACGGCATCCGGCCCTTGTTCGCCGCGGCGAACTCGCGCGAGAAGGCGCGGGTGTTGTCGTTCAGGTCCCAGTAGAACGACTCGGTCAGCACCAGGCCCTGCGCGGTCGGCAGGCCGAGCGAGTGCACGTCGGTGATGAACACCAGCAGGCCCGCCAGGTTCTGGCCGCCCTTGGTGATGCCGAACTCGGCCGCCTGCTTGATCGAGTTGATCGTGTCGCCACCGGCGTTCGCCAGGCCGATCACCTTGGCCTTGGAGGCCTGCGCCTGCAGCAGGAACGACGAGAAGTCCTGGCCCGGGAACGGCGTGCGGACCTTGCCCAGCACCTTGCCGCCGTTGGCGGTGACGATGGCCTCGGTGTCGCGCTCGAGCGCGTGGCCGAACGCGTAGTCGGCGGTCAGGAAGAACCAGGTGTCGCCACCGGTCTTGACCAGCGCCTTGCCCGTGCCGTTCGACAGCATCACGGTGTCGTAGGCCCAGTGGACCGTGTTCGGCGAGCAGGCCTTGTTGGTCAGGTCCGAGGTGGCCGAGCCGGAATTCAGGTGGACCCTGTTCTTGTCGCGGACGATCTGGTTGACGGCCAGGCCCACCGACGAGGTCGGCACGTCGGCGATCGCGTCGACCTTCTCGACGTCGATCCACTGACGGACGATGTTCGAGCCGATGTCGGGCTTGTTCTGGTGGTCACCCACCAGGATCTCGACCCTCATGCCCTTGGCCGCGGCGCCGAAGTCCTCGACCGCCTTGCGGGCGGCCCACACCGAGCCCTGCCCGGTGATGTCGGCGTACAGGCCGGACTGGTCGTTGAGCACGCCGATCTTGATCACGCCGTCGGTGATCTGTGCCGAGGCGGCGCCCGCGAGCAGCGCCAGCGCGCCCGCGACCGCGGTCTTGAGGAGGGTGGGCTTGAGCTTCATGGTGTCTCCTGGTGTGGATGGAGCGACGGGGGGCGGCCCCGGATCAGACGCCGAGGTATTCCTCGAGCTTGCCCAGGTTCGCCTTGACCTGGTCATTGAGGATCATGTCGATCACCTTGCCGTGCTCGACCACGTAGTGGCGGTCGGCGACGGTCGAGGCGAAGTGGAAGTTCTGCTCGACCAGCAGCACGGTGAAGCCCTTCTTCTTCAGCGTGCGGATGATCTCGCCGATGTGCTGGACGATCACCGGGGCGAGGCCCTCGCTCGGCTCGTCGAGCAGCAGCAGCTTGGCGCCGGTGCGCAGGATCCGCGCGATCGCCAGCATCTGCTGCTCGCCGCCGGAGAGCTTCGTGCCCTGGTTGTTCGCGCGCTCCTTGAGGCGCGGGAACAGGTCGTAGACCTCGTCGAGCGACAGGCCGCCGGGCTTGACCACCGGCGGCAGCTCGAGGTTCTCCCGCACCGACAGCGACGAGAAGATCCCGCGCTCCTCGGGGCAGTAGGCGATGCCGAGGCGGGCGATGCGGTTCGACGGCATCCCGACGGTATCGGTGCCCTCGTAGCGGATGCTGCCCTTCCGCTTGCCGAGCACGCCCATGATCGCGCGCATCGTCGTCGTCTTGCCGGCGCCGTTGCGGCCGAGCAGGGTCACGACCTCGCCCGCCGGGACGTCGAAGCTCATCCCGTGGAGCACGTGGCTCTCGCCGTACCAGCCGTGCAGGTCCTTGACCTGGAGGAGCGCGTCAGGCATGTCCGGTTCCCATGTAGGCCTCGATGACCTGCGGATCCTTCGAGACGGTGGCGTACGGCCCTTCGGTCAGCACCTCGCCGCGCGCCAGCACCGTGATGCGGTCCGACAGGTCCGAGACGACCGACAGGTTGTGCTCGACCATCAGCACGGTGCGGTTCGCCGCCACGCGCTTGATGAGTGCGCTGATCCGGCCGATGTCCTCGTGGCCCATGCCCGAGGTCGGCTCGTCGAGCAGCATCATCTCGGGGTCGAGCGCCATCGTGGTCGCGATCTCCAGTGCGCGCTTGCGGCCGTAGGGCAGCTCGACCGCCTGCAGGCCGGCGTAATCGGCCAGGCCCACGTCGTCGAGCAGTTCCATCGCGCGCGCGTCGAGCTGGTTCAGCGTCCGCTCGCTCTGCCAGAAGTGGAAGGAGGTGCCGAGCTTGCGCTGAAGCGCGATCCGCACGTTCTCGAGCACCGTGAGGTGCGGGAAGGTCGCGGAGATCTGGAAGCTGCGCACCATGCCGAGCTTCGCGACGTCGGCCGGCTTCGCGGCGGTGATGTCGCGGCCGTTGTAGAGGATCTTGCCGCCGGTGGGCCGCAGGAACTTCGTGATCAGGTTGAAGCAGGTCGTCTTGCCGGCGCCGTTCGGGCCGATCAGCGCGTGGATCGATCCGCGCTCGACCTTCAATGACACGCCCTTGACCGCGTAGAACCCGTTGAAGTCGATCGACAGGTCCTGGGTCTCGACGATGTAGTCGGCCGCCATGGGTCTCCGTGTCCCCGAAATGTATGTTCGCTCTTGTCCCGGACGATGCCTGTCGGCCGGGAG
Organism: Burkholderiales bacterium; assembly: GCA_037137595.1. Classification (GTDB taxonomy): domain Bacteria; phylum Pseudomonadota; class Gammaproteobacteria; order Burkholderiales; family Burkholderiaceae_E; genus UBA4615. The sequence continues at coordinate 4,662 of JBAXJZ010000232.1, forward strand.
CGCGAGACTATAGCGCCCCCGACGGACAGTCAATGCAGCGCTTGTGTCCGGTGCAGGGCCTTCCGGGTGAGGGCGGCGCGACGGGCACCGCGGACGCGCGGATCCGCACGGCGGCGGTGCGCGGCGCGGCCGGCACGGGCGCGTCGGGAGGTCGCGACGGCGATGCGTTACTCTTTCCGCCATGACGACCATGACCCCCCAGGAGATCGTCTCCGAGCTCGACAAGCACATCATCGGGCAGGAGCGTGCGAAGCGCGCGGTCGCGATCGCACTGCGCAACCGCTGGCGCCGCCAGCAGGTCGACGAGTCGCTGCGCCACGAGATCACGCCGAAGAACATCCTGATGATCGGGCCCACCGGCGTCGGCAAGACCGAGATCGCGCGGCGGCTCGCGCGGCTCGCCAACGCGCCGTTCATCAAGGTCGAGGCGACCAAGTTCACCGAGGTGGGCTACGTCGGCAAGGACGTCGACGCGATCATCCGCGACCTCGCCGAGATCGGCGTCAAGCAGACGCGCGAGGCCGAGATGCGCAAGGTCGGCTCGCGCGCGGTCGACGCGGCCGAGGAGCGCGTGCTCGACGCGCTGCTGCCGCCGCCGCGCGGCGGATTCGGCTTCGGCTCGGGCGAGGGCGCCTCGTCGGCACCGCCCGCGGACTCGGCGACGCGACAGAAGTTCCGCAAGAAGCTGCGCGAGGGCGAACTCGACGACAAGGAGATCGAGCTCGAGCTCGCCGCGCCGATGCCCGAGCTGCCGATGGTGGGCGGCGGCGCCAACATGGAGGAACTGACCCAGCAGCTGCAGGGCCTCTTCCAGGGCATGGGCGGGCGACGCCGCACGCGAAAGCTGAAGATCCGCGAGGCGATGACGCTGCTGCGCGACGAGGAGGCGGCCAAGCTGATCAACGACGAGGAGGTCAAGCTGCGCGCGCTCGCCAACGTCGAGCAGAACGGCATCGTCTTCCTCGACGAGGTCGACAAGATCGCGACACGTTCCGAGGTCGGCGGCGCGGACGTCTCGCGTCAGGGCGTGCAGCGCGACCTGCTGCCGCTGGTCGAGGGCACGACGGTCAACACCCGCTACGGCATGGTGAAGACCGACCACATCCTCTTCATCGCGTCGGGCGCCTTCCACCTGTCGAAGCCGAGCGACCTGATCCCCGAACTGCAGGGCCGCTTCCCGATCCGCGTCGAACTCGATTCGCTGACGCCCTCGGACTTCGAGCGGATCCTCGTCGAGACCGACGCGAGCCTCGTCAAGCAGTACCAGGCGCTGATGGCCACCGAGGGTGTCAGCGTGGATTTCCTGCCCGACGGCGTGAAGCGGATGGCCGAGATCGCCTTCTCGGTCAACGAGACCACCGAGAACATCGGCGCGCGGCGGCTCTACACGGTGATGGAGAAGCTGCTCGAGGAGGTCTCGTTCCACGCGACGAAGCACGCGGGCCAGACCGTGAAGGTCGACGCGGTCTTCGTCGACGGGCGGCTCGGCGCGGTGTCGCGCGACGAGGACCTCGCGCGGTACGTGCTCTAGCGCGGCGCGACGCGGCGGCGCTCGCCGTCCGCGGCCTGTGCGCGTGCCCCGGCGCGCGGCCGAGTCGTCCTCAGCGCGGCGTGCCCGCCGCTGCGGTGCGGGCCAGCGCCGCGTCCAGCCACTCGGCGATCCGCGGGCCCAGGCCGTCGATGTAGGCGCCGCGGTCGAAGCCCGGCGGATCGGCGCGCAGATCGCCGTCGGGCGAGGGGATCGGCATCGACGGCGTGTCGAGGAACGCGAAGTGCCAGGCGTTCGGCACCGTTTCCAGCACCGCGCCCGGGATCGTCTTCGCGATCCGTTCGCCGTGGAAGCGCGGCACCAGCCAGCGATCGAGCGCCGGAACGTGGACCGCCACCGGGATGCGGACCGCGGCGAGCGAGGCCTCGTCGAAGACCGCACCCACCGGGGCGAGCGCCACCGCCGCGCGGATGCGCGGGTCGGCGACGTCGGGCACCGCGATGGGCGGCGCCGCGCCCTCGGGCAGTGCGGTGCGCCGGCCGGTCGAGCAGAAGAGCGGGTCGGCCGCGCCGTTCGCCGCGCAGTGCGCGGTGATCCGCGCCACGTCGGGCCGGCCGCCGGCGAGCGCGAC
>JBAXJZ010000233.1:0-6765 GCA_037137595.1 Burkholderiales bacterium
CGCGACGATGCCGCCGACGGCCTACGACGGCCTCTACGAGCGGCTCGGGACGGTCCTGCCGCTGCCCGGCCTGCTGCTCGCGGGCGCGGTCGCGGTGCTGCCGGCCGTGCTCGGGCTGTGGCTGCCGCTGCTGGCGGCGCTGCAGGCCCTGGGGGCATCGCGCGCGCGCGGCGCGGACGCGGCGCGCGCGCTGCCCTGGATCGCGGCGCTGGGGGTGCTGGGGCTGACGCTGGTCGCGCCGGCCTCGGGCCACGGCGACTTCACCGAGTACCAGCATCGCGGTCTGCCGCTGCTGTACCTGCTGTTCGTCGCGTCGTCGTGCGCCGCGATCGCCGCGCTGCTGCCGGCTGGCCGCGCCGCGGTCGCCGAGCGGGCGGTGCCGGGGCTCGCCGCCGCGGCGATCACCCTGTCGATCGGACCGCTGGCCGCCGGCGACCCGGCCGAGCCCGTCAACGACGGCGCCCGCGCGTTCTTCCCGCTGCAGCTCGACGGCGAGACGACGGCGGCCGCTGCCCACATCCGGGCCCACCGCGTGCCCGGCCAGCGCCTGGTCGCGCTGCCCGGCGAACCCGAGGCGACACTCAACGACACCGCGTCGGTCCTGGTCGCGCTGTCGGAGACCCCGGCGTGGCTCGGCCGCGCGGGCATCCAGCTGGCGACCGCGGCGGAACCGCGCCGCACGCTGATCCGCGAACGCCTCGCCGATCTCGACGCCCTCGCCGCCGCCCCCGACGCCGCCCGGTTCGCGGCGCTGGCCGAGGCGCGCGGCATCGTCTGGGTGACCGTGCGCGCGCCGGCGACGCTCGCCTGGGACCGCGAGCGCGAGGCCGCGGCGTTCCGGACCGCGCGCATCGCGGTGTATCGTGCCGACGGAGCCCCCCGATGAAGCGCATCGCGATCCTGCAGTCCAACTACATCCCGTGGAAGGGATACTTCGACATCATCGCGGGCGTCGACGAGTTCCTGTTCTTCGACGACATGCAGTACACGCGCCGCGACTGGCGCAACCGCAACCTCATCAAGGCGCCCACGGGCACGCGCTGGCTCACGATCCCGGTGGAGGTGAGCGGCCGGTACCACCAGCGGATCGACGAGACCCGGATCGCCGACCCCGGCTGGCGCCGCTCGCACTGGTCGACGATCGTCCAGCACTACCGCGACGCGCCGCACTTCGCGCACTGCGCCGAGCGGCTGGAGGCGATGTACGCGGCCGCCGAGTCGCCGATGCTGAGCGAGGTGAACCAGTCGATGATCGCGACGCTCTGCGACCTGCTCGACATCCGCACGCCACTCACGCGCTCGACCGACTACGGCGAGCACACGGGGCGGGTCGAACGCCTGGTCTCGCTGTGCGTGGCCGCCGGCGCCACCCACTACCTGAGCGGTCCGGCCGCGCGCGACTACATCGACCCCGCGCTCTTCGACGAGGCGGGCATCGTGCTCGAATGGATGGACTACTCCGGCTACCCGGAGTACCCGCAACGCCACCCGCCCTTCGTGCACGGCGTGAGCGTCCTCGACCTGCTGTTCAACTGCGGGCCGGACGCGCGTCGCTACATGAAGCGCCACGAAGGGAGCCCGCGATGAGCGCCGATCCGCGCGAGACGGCCGCGCTGCTGGCGAAGGTCGAGGCCTACTACGCCGGCCGCCTGCGCGAGCACGGCACGACCGCGCGCGGCGTCGACTGGCCGACCGAGCAGTCGCAGCGGCTGCGCTTCGAGCAGCTGTCGCGGCTGCTGCCCGCCGACCGGCCGTTCACGGTCACCGACGTCGGCTGCGGCTACGGCGGCTACGTCGAGCACCTCGACGAGACCGGGCTGCGGGCGGACTACCTGGGCATCGACGTGTCGGCCGACATGATCGATGCGGCGCGGGCCCGCCACGGCGAGCGTCCCGCGACGCGCTTCGAGGTGGGCAGCGTCCCGGACCGGCGCTCGGACTACGTCGTCGCCAGCGGCATCTTCAACGTGCGGCTCGATGTCGAACGCGGCAGCTGGGAGGACTACGTGATGGCGAGCCTCGACCTGCTCGACGCGTCGTCAGCGTCCGGCTTCGCCTTCAACTGCCTCACGTCGTACTCCGACGCCGACCGGATGCGCCAGGACCTGTACTACGCGGACCCCTGTGCGATCTTCGACCGATGCAAGCGGCGCTACGCGAGGAACGTCGCGCTGCTGCACGACTACGGTCTCTACGAGTTCACGATCCTGGTCCGCAAGGAGCTGACGGCGTGACGCGCAAGCTCGTGATCTTCGGCGCCGGCGACATCGCCGAGCTGGCCGACTTCTACTTCCGCCACGACTCCGACTTCGAGGTGGTGGCCTTCACCGTGGACCGCGAGTACGCGCAGGCCGAGACCGTCTTCGGCAGGCCGCTGGTGCCGTTCGACGAGGTCGAGCGCCGCTGTCCGCCCGAGACCCATTCGATGTTCGTCGCGCTGAGCTACGCGAAGGTCAACGCGGTCCGCCGCGACAAGGTGGCAGCCGCGCGCGCGAAGGGCTACACGCTCGCGTCGTACGTGAGCCGCCGCGCGACGACCTTCCCCGGCCTGGTCCACGGGGAGAACTGCTTCATCCTCGAGGACAACACGATCCAGCCCTTCGTCACGATCGGCGATGACGTGACGCTCTGGAGCGGCAACCACGTCGGCCACCACAGCCGCATCGGCGACCACTGCTTCATCGCGTCGCACGTGGTGATCTCGGGCGGGGTCACGATCGAGGAGCAATGCTTCGTCGGCGTCAACGTGACCATCCGCGACCACGTGCGGATCGGCGCGCGCTGCGTGCTCGGCGCGGGCGCGCTGATCGTTGCCGACGCCGAGCCGGACGGCGTCTATGCGCCGTCGGCCACCGAGCGCGCGCGCGTGCCCAGCCACCGGCTGCGCCGCCTGTGAGCCGCCCGATGCGCTGGGTCAAGCTCGGTCGCGTCTACTGCCCGGACGCGGTCGCGCCGTGGATGGTCTCGCACGCGGCGAACCCGGTGGCGGTCCGCGTCGACGGGGACCTGCACCGGATCTACTTCTCCACCCGCGACGCGGACAACCGCTCGAGCATTGCATGGGTCGAGGTCGACCTGCGCGCGCCGACCCGCGTCGAACGGGTCTGCGAGGCGCCGGCGCTCGGGCCGGGCGAACTCGGCACCTTCGACGACAGCGGCTGCTCGATCGGCAGCGTGCTCGTCGAGGACGGCCGCTGGCGCGTCTGGTACATGGGCTGGAACCTCGGTCGTACCGTGCCGTGGCGCAACGCGATCGGGCTCGCGACGAGCGACGACGGCCGGCGCTTCGAGCGCGTCTCGCCGGCGCCGATCATGGACCGCTCCGCCGAGGATCCGTTCACGCTGTCGTACCCGTGGGTGCTGCACGAGGCCGATGGCTACCGGATGTGGTACGGCTCGAACCTCTCCTGGCAGCGCGAGCACGGCGACCTCGACCACATGCTGAAGGCCGCCCGCTCCGAGGACGGCGTCCACTGGGTCCGCGACGGCCGGGTGGTGATCCCGTCGGCACCGACCGGCGACCGCGCCTTCTCGCGTCCCTGCGTGGTCCGCGACGCCGACCGCTGGCGGATGTGGTACTCGTGCCGGGGCCCGCGCTACCGCATCGGCCACGCCGACTCGACCGACGGCGAGCACTGGACACGCCGCGACGACGAGGTGGGCATCGACGTGACGCCGGGTGACTGGGACGGCGTCGAGACCGCCTACCCGACCGTCTTCGATCACGCCGGACATCGCTACCTGCTCTACTGCGGCAACGGCTACGGCCGCACGGGCTTCGGCATCGCGGTCCTCGAGGGCTGAGCGCGTGAGGCTCCTGCGCTACGGGCTGGTCGGCCTCGCGAGCAACCTCGCGGGCTACCTCGTCTACCTCGCGATCACCGCGCTCGGCGCGCCGCCCAAGGCGACGATGACGGTGCTCTACGGCGTCGGCGCGGCCACCGGCTACCTCGGCCATCGGCGCTGGACCTTCGAGAACGGCGGATCGATGACGCGCTCGCTGCCCCGCTACCTGCTCGCGCACGCGGTGGGCTACGGGCTGAACTGGACGCTGCTGCACGTCTTCCACGACCGCCTCGGCTATCCGCACCAGGCGGTCCAGGCGGTGGCGATCGTCGTCGTCGCAGGCGTCCTCTACCTGCTGATGGGCCGGTTCGTGTTCGACCCGGCGACGCGGGTGGCGCGATGATCCGCTGCCCGCGGTGCGCCACGCTCCACGCGACCGGGCCGGCGCCCTGCCCCGGCTGCGGCTTCGTGCCGGCGACGATCGACGGCTTCACCGCGTGGTCGCCCGAGGTCGCCGGCGACGGCGAGGGCTTCCGGCCCGAGTACTTCGCGCAGCTCGCCGAGATGGAGGCCGGGCACTTCTGGTTCCGCGCGCGCAACGCGCTGATCGCCTGGGCGGTGGGCCGCCACTTCCCGGACGCGCGCGACTACCTCGAGGTCGGCTGCGGGACCGGGTACGTGCTCGCGGGGGTCGCCGAACGCTTCCCGGCGATGCGCCTCACCGCCTCGGAGCTGCTGGTGGCCGGGCTGCCGTTCGCCGCCGGCCGCGTGCCCTCGGCCCGCCTCGTGCAGCTCGACGCGCGGCGGCTGCCGTGGGTCGGCGAGTTCGACCTGATCGGCGCGTACGACGTCGTCGAGCACATCGACGAGGACGCGACCGTGCTGGCCGCGATGCACGAGGCGTTGCGCCCCGGCGGCGGCGTGGTGCTGACCGTGCCCCAGCATCCGTGGCTCTGGAGCGAGGCCGACCGGTACGCGTGCCACGTGCGGCGCTACCGACGCGGCGAGCTCGAGGGGCGGCTGCGCGCGGCCGGATTCCGCGTGCTGCGCTCGACCTCGTTCGTGGCGACGCTGCTGCCGCTGATGGCGGCCTCGAGGCTCGCGGCCTCGAAGGACGAGCCCTTCGATCCGACCGCGGAGTTCAGGATCGGCCGGACCGCGAACCGGCTGCTCGAGGGTATGCTGCACCTCGAGCTCGGCGCGATCCGCGCCGGCCTCTCGCTGCCGTTCGGCGGGTCCCGCCTCGTCGTCGCGGTCCGCGACGACGCCCACCCACAGCGTTGACGAGCGCCACCGTGGCCACCGATCCGAACCACATCCCGTTCAACTGGCCCTACATGACGGGCAAGGAGCTGTACTACATCGCCGAGGCGCACTTCGGCGGACGGCTCGCGGGCGACGGGCCCTTCACGCGCCGCTGCCACGCGTGGCTCGAGGGCCTCACCGGGTCGCGGCGCGCGCTGCTCACGCACTCGTGCACCGCCGCGCTCGAGATGTCGGCGCTGCTGCTCGACCTCGAGCCGGGCGACGAGGTGCTGATGCCCTCGTACACCTTCGTGTCGACCGCCAATGCCTTCGTGCTGCGCGGCGCGGTGCCGGTGTTCGTCGACATCCGCGAGGACACGCTGAACCTCGACGAGCGGCTGCTCGCCGACGCGATCGGCCCGCGGACCCGGGCGATCGTGCCGGTGCACTACGCCGGCGTCGGCTGCGAGATGGACGCGATCATGGCGCTCGCCTCGAAGCACGGGCTCGCGGTGGTCGAGGACGCCGCCCAGGGCGTGATGGCCACCTACCGGGGCCGCGCGCTCGGCGGCCTGGGGCATCTCGCCGCGTTCAGCTTCCACGAGACGAAGAACCTCATCTCGGGCGAGGGCGGCGCGCTGCTGGTCAACGACCCCGCGCTCGCCGACCGTGCCGAGATCATCCGCGAGAAGGGAACCGACCGCAGCCGCTTCCATCGCGGGCAGGTCGACAAGTACACCTGGCGCGACCTCGGTTCGTCGTTCCTGCCGGGCGAGCTCACCGCGGCCTTCCTGTTCGCGCAGACCGAGGAGGCGCGGCGGATCACCGACACGCGGCTGGCGACCTGGAACCGCTACCACGCGCTGCTCGAGCCGCTCGAACGCGACGGTCTGCTGCGTCGCCCGGTGGTGCCGGAGCACTGCGCACACAACGCCCACCTCTACTACGTGCTGGTGCCGACCGACGACGACCGCGACGCGGTGCTCGAGCGGATGCGCGCCGAGAGCATCGGCGCGGTCTTCCACTACGTGCCGCTGCATTCGTCCGACGCGGGGCGCCGGTTCGGGCGAACGCACGGCGATCTCGCGGTGACCGACACCTCGTCCCGGCGACTGGTGCGGCTGCCGATGTGGATGGGGCTGTCCGAGGCGCAGCAGCAGCGCGTGGTCGAGACGCTGGCCGGCGTACTGCGCCGCACGCGGCGTTGAATCGGCGCCGCCGCGCTCAGCCGAACAGCCGCGCCAGCGCCGCCCCCGGATCCGGCGCGCGCATGAACGCCTCGCCCACCAGGAACGCGCCCACGCCCGCATCGCGCATCCGGCGCACGTCGGCCTCGGCGAGGATGCCGCTCTCGGTGACCACCAGCCGGTCGGCCGGGATGCGGTGCAGCTGCGACAGCGTGGTCTCCAGGCTCACGTCGAAGGTCCGCAGGTCGCGGTTGTTGATGCCCAGCAGCGGCGTGCGCAGCTTCAGCGCGCGGTCGAGCTCGCCCGCGTCGTGGACCTCGACCAGTACGTCCATGCCCAGGCCGAGCGCGCAGTCCTCGAGCTCGGCGAGCCGCGCGTCGTCGAGCGCCGCGACGATCAGCAGCACGCAGTCGGCGCCCATCGCGCGCGCCTCGTAGACCTGGTAGGGGTCGACGAGGAAGTCCTTGCGCAGCACGGGCAGCGCGCAGGCGACACGCGCTGCCACGAGATAGTCGGTCGCACCCTGGAAGAACTGCCGGTCCGTGAG
>JBAXJZ010000234.1:0-6760 GCA_037137595.1 Burkholderiales bacterium
CGCGCACGCCGCCGGCCGGGGTGGGGCACCGCTTCGCTGTACCCCGCGCCCTCGGGCCTGCGGCCCGAGGGTCCCCGCGAGGCCGCCGACTGCGGGGGGCCCGGGGCCGGAACTCGCGGGCCTGCGGCCCGCTCAAACAGCCGGCCCCTCGCGGTCGGCTGCGCCGACCGCGTCCCCCCGCAGTCGACAGCCTCGCGGCGCGGGCTAAGGCTTCGCGGTACCCCACCCCGGCCGACGGCGTGAGAGACGGTGTGCCGCTCGATCGGGTTTTGGGGAGGGAGGGGATTCGTCACGTTCGTGACGAATCCCCTCTCGCTTTCCTGCCTTCCTGTCTTCCTGCTTTCCTGCTTTCCTGCCTTCTCTCTTCCGCTCACTCCTCGCGGGTGGCGGGCTTCGTGTGTCTCCACGTCTCCCGGCCGTCGCTCCGGGGTGGGCGGGGCGAAGCCTCGTGGCGCACCGCGGGCTCGTGCGGTCGGGAGGGAGAAGTCCGGCGCAGCCGGACTTCAGGGCCCGGCTGTCTGAGGTCGGCCGCAGGCCGGCCGAGTTCCGGGCACGGCCCTCCCGACCGTGCGAGGCCGCGGGGACCCTGACGGGCCGCAGGCCTGGCAGGGTGCGGCACGCAGCGAAGCCCTGCCCACCCCGGGGCGGCGGCCGCGCGCCGACCGTCGAGCGCCTCCCCTACCCGGCAGCCGCACCCACCAACCGGTCCGCCACCCGCGCCCACACCTCCACCGGAATCTCCTCCGGCCGCGCCGTCCCCGGCAGCCCCAGCGCCGGCGTCTCGGGATCCAGGCCCTGCGTCCGCAACCACGGCCACAGCGTGCCGCGCAGCATCTTCCGGCGCTGGCCGAACGCCACCGCCATCAACCGCTCGAGCGTCGCGCGGTCCTGCACCAGCGGGGTCGCACGCGGGCGCAGGCGCACCACCGACGAGTCGACGCGCGGCGGCGGGTCGAAGGCCTCGGGGGGAACGTCGAACAGCCGGTCGGCGTGGTGGAAGGCCTGCAGCATCACGCTCAGGCGGCCGTAGTCGGCGCCGCCATGCGGCGCGACGATCCGCTCCACCACCTCCTTCTGCAGCATGAAGTGCGCGTCGACGATCGACGCGTGGTGGGCCAGCAGGCCGATCAGCAGCGGGCTCGAGATGTTGTACGGCAGGTTGCCGACCAGCCGGATGCGGCCACCGGCCGCCAGCGCGCCGAAGTCGAAGGCGAGCGCGTCGGCCTCGTGCACCCGCAGCGCCTCGGGCCAGCGGCGGCGCAACCGCGCGACGAGGTCCCGGTCGATCTCCACCGCGTCCATCGTCGGCACGCGGTGCAGCAGCACCTCGGTCAGGGCCCCCAGGCCGGGCCCGATCTCGACGAGACGGTCGCCCTCGCGCGGCATGACCGCGTCGGCGATCCGCTCGAGAACCGAGGCGTCGGTGAGGAAGTGCTGGCCGAAGCGCTTGCGCGGCGCGTGCTTCACCGCTCGTCGAGCCGCAGGTCGACGTAGGCGCTCGCGCGGATCTGCGACAGCCACTCCTGGTAGGCCTCGGCGGACTTGCGCTCGCGCAGCGCGTTGCGCGCAGCCGCGCGGACGCGCTCGGGCGAGGCCTCGTCGGTGCGTCGCTCGATCACCTGGATCAGGTGGTAGCCGAACGGCGTGCGCACCGGACCGGCCAGGCCGCCGGGCTCCAGGTCATCCATCGCGCGCTCGAACTCGGGCACGGTGTCGCCGGGATAGACCCAGCCGAGGTCGCCGCCCTGCGATGCGGTGCCGTCCTTCGAGTACTGGCGCGCCATGTCGGCGAAGGTGACGGTGCCGGCCTCGAGCCGCCCGCGGATCTCGGTCAGCCGACGGATCACCTCGGACTCGGGGTTCAGTTCGTCGACCCGCACGAGGATGTGCCGCGCGCGGGTCTGCCTCACCGGCGCGCCCGCGGCCTTGCCGATCCCGCCGTTGCGCCGGTCGACCAGCTTGATCACGTGGAAGCCGGCCGGGCTGCGCACCACCGGCGCGACCTCGCCCGGGTTCAGCGACTCGACGGCCTGCACGAAGAGCGGCGGCAGGCGGTCGGCGGTCCGCAGCCCCAGCTCGCCGCCGGTGATCGCATCGCTGCCGTCGGACAGGTTGCTCGCCAGGCGCGTGAAGTCGACGCCGCCGCGGGCCTCTCGGGCGATCGCCTCGGCGCGGACACGCAGGCGCTCGACCACCTCGGGCGCCGCCCCCTCGGGCACGCGGACCAGGATCTGCGCGACGTTGTACTCGGTGGCGGGTCCGGCGCCGCCGGACTGCTCGGCCAGCAGCGCGTCGACCTCGGCCTCGGAGACCTGGATCCGCGATTCGATGTCGCGCTCGCGCAGCCGCGCGATCGCCATCTCGCTCGCCACCTCCTGGCGGAAGCTGGTGAAGCTGATCCCGTCGGCCTCCAGGCGCTGGCGCAGCTGGGCCACGCCCATCTTCTGCTCGGCGGCGATCCGCGCGATCGCGCGGTCGACGGCCGCGTCGTCGATGCGCACGCCGGCGTCCCGGGCAGCCTGCTGCGCGGCGCGGTCGAGGATCATCCGCTCGAGCACCTGACGCTGCAGTTCCGCCATCGGCGGCAGCTGGACGTTCTGGCCGCCCAGCCGCGACACGATCGCGCGGGTCCGGGCGTCGAGTTCGCGGGCGGTGATGGCCTCGTTGTTGACGATCGCGACGACGCGGTCGACGAGCACCGGCTCGGACGACGGGCGCGCGCTCGCCAGCGGGACGGGCGCGGGGGCGACGGCGGGCGGCGGGCCGCCGGGGGCGCCGAACCCGGGCATGCGGAGCTGCGCGTGCACCAGCGGCGCCGCGGCGAGCAGCAGCGCGGCGAGCGTCCACGCGAGCGAACGGCGGTTGTTCATTCGTATCCGAAGAATTTCGAGGGCGACGCCGGCCGCTGCGACGGCGGACGGTAACCCGGGATGTTCCGCACCAGTATATCGAACGGGTCCAGGCCGATCCGGGCCAGCCCGTTGAGCTCGAGCTGGATGAAGAACGCGCTGGTGCGCTGCGAGGTGGCGGTCACGTAGCGCTGGACGACGAAGCGGGTGGTCCAGCAGTCGGCGAGGTACTCGAGGCCGAGCAGGCCTTCGAGCAGCTGGGGCTGCAGGTCGGTGAAGGCCTGCTTCGAGGAATCGTAGCCGTACTTCAGGAACGAGTAGTTGACCCGGCCGAGCGTGTTCCAGCGGCGGGCCACCGGCCAGCGCCACGAGGTGTCGATCTGGCCGTAGTCGTTCTCCTGGTAGCGGATCGCGACGTTGAACAGGTGGTCGTACGACGGCCAGTAGCGCCAGGACACGCCCACGCGCGGGAAGTTGCCGTCGGCGATCGACCACTGCACGCCGGCGTCCACGCTGTGCCCGCCGCCGAGGTTGCCCGAGGCGACGAAGAGCACGTCCGAGCGCGAGTACTTGCGCGAGGGCACGCCGGGGATCGTCACCTGCTGGTCGTTGAAGTAGACACGCTGCGCGGCGCCGAGCCGCAGCGCCTCCAGCCCCGAGGAGGGCTCGATGAAGCGCGAGATCGCGCCCGCGGTGATCTGGTTCGCGTCGGCGATGCGGTCGCCGCCGACGAAGAGCTGCTCGCTGAACAGCGTGGCGAAGCTCAGGTTCGCGACGCTGGAGTCGAACACCGGGATCCGCGACTGGTCGCGGTACGGCGTGTAGACGTAGAGCAGCCGCGGCTCCAGCGTCTGGATCATCGCGTTGCCGCGCAGCGTCGTGCTCCGCTCGAAGACGAGGCCGGAATCGACCGAGAAGGTCGGCAGCACGCGGTCGATGTCGAGCGGGCCGCTCGGATTGCTCTCGAGGCGGTAGGAGGTCGCGTGCAGCGAGGCCTTGGGCGTGACGAACCAGGCCGGCCCGCCGAACGGATACGCGACCGACGGATTGACGATCACGCGCGTGCCTTCGGCGAAGGGCTGGGCCACGCCGTCGACCATCACCGGACTGCGGGTGAAGCGGCTCGCGTCCATCGCGGTGATCACGTCGAACCCCGCGAGATCGCGCTTGGCGTTGACCACGGTGAGCTGCGGCAGCCGGTCGTAGGGCGGCGCGTTGCGGGCCTCAAGGATGTTCTGGTAGGACAGCGCGCGGACGGTGACCGTGGTGTCGCCGAAGCCCCGGGTGGCGAACACGTTGCGCATCAGGCTGCGCTCGGCGCTCTGCACGATCGTGCGCGAGTAGTCGACGAAGTAGCGGTCGTCGGACACGCCGCGCAGGATCCAGCCCCCGGACCAGCCGCCGAGGTTCGTGAACGCGTGGGTGCTGTCGAACATCCAGCGCGAGGCGCCGGTGTCGAGGTCCTGCGGCACGTAGCCGAAGCGCGTGTTGCCGTTGGCCGTCGGCTCGAGGTACCGGGCCAGGCCCTCGAGCTGGAAGCCGCGGCGCGTGGTGAGGTTGCTCACCAGGGTCAGGTCGCGGTTCGGCGCGATCGACCAGTAGTACGGCACGCTGACGCCGAAGCCATAGGTGGTCGAGGTCAGCATCGTCGGCGCGAGGAACCCGCTGCGCCGCTCGTCGCCGAGCGGGAACTGCAGCCACGGCGCCTTCAGGATCGGCACGTCCTTGAAGTAGACCGTCGCCCAGGAGGCCGTGCCGGTATCGGCCTCGCGGTCGATCTGGAAGGATTCCGCGCGCAGGTACCAGTCCGGGTCGTCCGGCCGGCAGGTGGTGTAGGTGGCGTCGTGCAGCGCGACCTCGCCTCGGCCGAGGAAGTCCGCGCGGGCGGCCTGGCCGCTGCCGCCGGTGAGCGGCAGCAGGTAGCGGGGCGCGGTGAAGGTGCCCTCGTTCGCGTCGAGCTTCAGGGTCAGCTCCGGGCCGGTGAAGACCATGCCCTCGCGGGTGACGCGGACGTTGCCCACGCCGACCACCTCGTCGTCGGCCTCGTAGAGCGTGAGGCGGTCGCCGCGGACCACGACGCCGCCGCGTCGCAGCTCGGCCCGCCCCTCGAGGGTGGTCTCGCGGCCCTGGCGACCATCGACGGTGTCGCCGCGCGCGAACGTCGGCCGGGGCACGTCGGCGGTGAGGTTCTGCTCGCGCAGCTCGGTCTCGAGCCGCAGCCTCATGCCGGGCGCGTCCTGCGCCCGGGCCGCGCCGGCACCGGTCCCGGCCAACGCCGCGACCGCCGCCAGCACGGCGGGCAGCGCGAGGGAACACGGGGTCGGAACCAGGCGAGGGCGCATTCGAGGCGGCAACGGGGGGCGCCCCGGGGCGCGGCGACACGATCCCGTATTATAGGGAGCCACCCGGACCCGCATGGACACCCGACTCGACTCGCTCCGCGCCTGGCTCCAGGCGCTGCCGCCCGGCCTGGGTCTGCGCCCGGACTCGATCAGGCCGGCCTCCAACGACGCCAGCTTCCGCCGCTACTTCCGCATCGACGCGGACCCCGCCCACGGCGGCACGCTGGTCGCGATGGACGCGCCGCCGCCGATGGAGGACGTCCGGCCCTTCGTGCACGCGGCCGAGGTGCTGGCCCGCTCGGGCGTCGCGGTGCCCCGGGTCGTCGAGTCCGACGTGCCGCGCGGCTTCCTGCTGCTCGAGGACTTCGGCTCGGTCACCTACCTGTCGGTGCTCGACGCCGCCAGCGCGTCGGCGCTCTACGCCGATGCCTCGCGCGCGCTGGTCGCCATCCAGACCGCCGGCCGTCCCGACGACTTCCCGCCCTACGACCGCGCGCTGCTGCTGCGCGAGCTGCAGCTCTACCCCGACTGGTACGTCGCGAAGCACAAGGGCGTGACGCTCACCGACGACGAGCGGAGCACCCTCGCGACGGCCTTCGACGCGATCCTCGCCAACGTGCTCGCGCAGCCGCGCGTGACCGTGCACCGCGACTACCACTCGCGCAACCTGATGCTGCTGCCCGGGGACCGCAACCCGGGCATCCTCGACTTCCAGGACGCGGTCGTCGGGTCCTACACCTACGACCTGGTCTCGCTGCTGCGCGACGCCTACGTGAGCTGGGACGAGGAGCAGGTGCTCGACCACGCGATCCGCCACTGGGAGCGCGCGCGCAAGGCCGGGCTGCCGGTGCCGGCGGAGTTCGGCGACTTCTACCGCGACTTCGAGTGGATGGGGCTGCAGCGGCACCTGAAGGTGCTCGGCATCTTCGCGCGCCTCTGCCATCGCGACGGCAAGGACCGCTACCTCGCCGACATGCCGCTGGTGCTGCGCTACGTGCGCGACGCCGCGCGCCGCTACACCGCGCTCGCGCCGCTGGCGCGGCTGGTCGACCGCATCGAGGGCGACGCCCCCGGCGTCGGCTACACCTTCTGACGGCGCGCGGGCGGGAACCACGATGCGGGCGATGATCCTCGCGGCCGGACGCGGCGAGCGGATGCGCCCGCTGACCGACACCTGCCCGAAGCCGCTGCTGCCGGTGGGCGGACGTCCGCTGATCGCCTGGCACCTCGAGCGGCTCGCCGCCGCCGGCATCCGCGACGTGGTCGTCAACCACGCGTGGCTGGGTCACGAGATCGAGCGTGCGCTCGGCGACGGCGCGGCCTGGGGCCTGCGGATCCGGCACTCGCCCGAGGCGGTCGCGCTCGAGACCGCCGGCGGCATCGCGAACGCGCGGCCCTGGCTGGACGACGAGCCGTTCCTCGTGGTCAACGGCGACGTCTGGTGCGACTGGTCGCCCGGCCGCGCCCGCACGATCGCCGGGCAGATGGACGCCTTCGGCTGGGACGCCTGGTGCGTGCTGGTCGACAATCCGGACCACAACCCGGGCGGCGACTTCGCGCTCGACGGCG
>JBAXJZ010000235.1:0-6741 GCA_037137595.1 Burkholderiales bacterium
GCCTCGGGCACGCGTGGTACCTTCAATCGCGTCCGACCGCCGCGCCCCAGAGCGCCCGAGCCCGATGAGCCCCTCCGCCCCCGTCCATCCGCGCGACGCGCTGCACGACTCCGGCCGTGCGCTGCCGGTGATCGCGCCCTGCGAGCACATCGCCGGCAACGAGAAGATGATCGTCAAGGCGATCGTGCTGCAGCGCGAGCTGCGCGGCGCGTTCGACCTCACCTGCGACTGCGAGGACGGCGCCACCGTCGGCGCCGAACGCGAGCACGCCGCGATGGTCGCCCGCGTGCTCGCCGCCACCGACGCGCCCGCGGGCCGCATCGGCGTGCGCGTCCACGACGTCACGCATCCGCACTGGCGGGACGACGTCGAGATCCTGCTCGGCGGTGCCGGCCCGCGGATCGCCTACCTGACGCTGCCCAAGCCCGAGGGCGTGGCCGACGTCGCGCGGATGGTCGACTTCATCGAGCGGCGCGCCGCGCTCGCCGGCTGCGCGGCCCCGCCGGTGCACGTGCTCGTCGAGACCCACGGCGCGCTCGAGCAGGCGCGCGCGATCTCGGCGCTGCCGCAGGTCGAGACCCTCGACTTCGGCGTGATGGACTTCGTCAGCGCGCACCACGGCGCGCTCGGCTTCGACGCGATGCGTTCGCCCGCGCAGTTCGAGCATCCGCTGCTGGTCCGCGCGAAGACCGAGCTCGTGGCCGCCGCGCTCGCGCACGCGGTCGTGCCCGCGCACAACGTCTCGCTCGCGCTGCGCGATCCCGACGCGGTGCGGTCCGACGCGCGGATCGCCCGCGAGCGCTTCGGCTTCCTGCGCATGTGGAGCATCCATCCGTCGCAGATCGAGCCGATCGTCTCGGCGATGAGCCCGACCCACGCCGAGGTCGAACGCGCCGGTCGGATCCTGCTCGCCGCGCAGGCGAAGGACTGGGGCCCGATCGACTTCCACGGCGAGCTGCACGACCGCGCGTCGTACCGACACTGCTGGACCGTGGTGCGTCGCGCGCACGCCGCCGGCATGACGCTCGAGGCTGACGCGGCCCGGGCGTTCTTCGCCGACTGACCTCGTCGCGCGGCGGCCTGCCGCGTCCGACGCATCGATCGCCGGGCGCGCGGGCCGCGACCGGCCCACGAGGAGACCCCCGATGACCGAGCCCACCGCCGTCGAGCCGATCTGGACCCCGTCGCCCGAGCGCGTCGAGCGCGCGATGCTCACGCGCTTCACGGACTTCCTGCGCAATCAGCGCGGCCTCGACTTCGACGACTACGAATCGCTCTGGCAGTGGTCGGTCGACGATCTCGAGGGCTTCTGGACCGCCGTCTGGACCTTCTGTGCGATGCGCTCGTTCTCGCCGTGGACCACCGTGCTCGGCAAGCGGACGATGCCCGGCGCGACCTGGTTCGAGGGCGCCACGGTCAACTACGCCGACCAGATGCTGTGGCGCGCGGGCGAGCTCGACTGGGTCGACCGGCCGGCGATCGTCTTCTCGTCCGAGATCGTCGAGCGGCGCGAGGTCTCGTGGGGCGGGCTGCGTGCGCAGGCCGGCGCGCTGGCCGCCACGATGGGCCGGCTCGGCGTGGCCCTGGGGGACCGCGCGGTCTCGTACATGCCCAACATCCCCGAGGCGATGACCGCGGTGCTCGCCACCACGTCGCGCGGCGCGGTCTGGTCGAGCTGCGCGCCCGACATGGGCGCGGCCGGTGTGCTCGACCGCTTCCGCCAGATCGAGCCGGTGCTGCTGTTCGCGGTCGACGGCTACCGCTACGGCGGCAAGGACTTCGACCGGCGTGACACGGTCCGCGAGCTGGTCGCGAAGCTGCCCACGGTGAAGGCGGTGATCCTCGTGCCCTACCTCGATCCCGACGCCTCGCTCGGCGACGCGATCGAGGTGCCGGCGCAGGACGGTGCGCCCGCGCGCCGCGTCCCGGTGATCCGCTGGGCCGACGCGCTGGCGCAGGAGGCGCCCTTCGAGCCGGTGCCCGTGCCCTTCGACCATCCGCTGTGGATCGTCTACTCGTCGGGCACCACGGGCATGCCCAAGCCGATCGTGCACGGCCACGGCGGCACCACGCTCGAGTACCTGAAGGCGCTGATGCTGCACAGCGACCTGGGGCCCGACGACCGGTTCTTCTGGTTCACGTCGACCAACTGGATCATGTGGAACATGACCGTGTCGGCGCTGATCCCGGGCGCCACCGTGCTGCTCTACGACGGCAACCCGGGGTATCCCGACCTCGGCACGCTGTGGCGCTTCGCCGAGCGCGAGCGCGCCACCTACTTCGGCCTGTCGCCGGCGTTCGTGCAGCTCAACGTGAAGAACGGCATGGTGCCGCGCGAGCGCTTCGACCTGTCGTCGCTGCGCACCGTGGGCTGCACCGGTTCGCCGCTCACCGAGGACGGCTACCGCTGGATCTACGGCAGCGTGCATCCCGACGTGCTGCTCGCGTCGATCAGCGGCGGCACCGATCCGAACACCGCGTTCCTCGGTACCTGCCCCACCGCGCCGATCTACGCGGGCGAGATTCAGGCCCGCGGTCTCGGCGCGGACATCCACGCCTACGACGACGCGGGCCGCGCGATCGTGGGCGAGGTCGGCGAGCTCGTCTGCGCCAAGCCCATGCCCTCGATGCCGCTCCACTTCTGGGGCGACACCGACGGCAGGCGCTACTTCGACAGCTACTTCGACGTCTACCCGGGCGTCTGGCGCCACGGCGACTGGCTGAAGCTGATCGAGCGGCCCGAGACCACCACCGGGATCATCTACGGCCGCTCGGACTCGACGATCAACCGGCACGGCATCCGGATGGGCACGAGCGAGCTCTACCGCGTGGTCGAGGCCTTCGACGAGGTGGCCGACTCGCTGGTGATCGACCTCGAGTACCTGGGCCGCGAGTCGTTCATGGCGCTCTTCGTGGTCCCGAAGGCGCCGCATGCGCTGACCGACGGGCTGAAGAAGCGGCTGCTCGACGCGATCCGCACCGGCCTGTCGGCGCGCCACGTGCCGAACGACGTGTTCGCGATCCCCGAGGTGCCGCGGACGATCTCCGGCAAGAAGCTCGAGGTGCCGGTGAAGAAGATCCTGCTCGGCCAGCCGCCGGAGAAGGCCTGCAACCGGTCGGCGATGGCGAATCCCCAGTCGATCGACTGGTTCGTCGCGTTCGCCGCGGAACGGGCCCGGGCCGCGGGCTGACGCGACGGGTCGCCGCTCAGGCGGCCTGCGAGGACCTCGGCGCCGGGCCGCGCGGCCGATCCGCCGTGGCGCCGTGTTCCGGCGCCGCCGCGTCGGCCCGCACCCCCGCCTCCGAGGGCGGGTCCGTCGCCAGCCGGTCGTCGAGCTCCAGCCCGATCTCCGTGCGCCCGTGCGCCGAGCGCGCCAGCGGCCGGCCGCCGTGCATCCGCGCGATCGCCGCGACGATCGCGAGCCCCAGCCCCTGGTGCGCCGTGCCGTCGCGCGGACGGGGATCGGCGCGCCAGAAGCGCTCGAAGAGGTGCGGCAGGTTCTCCGGCGGGATGTCCGGTCCGTCGTTGCAGACGAGCACGCGCACCGTGTCGCCGGCGCGCTCGATCCGAAGTTCCACCGTGCTGCCGGGGCGCGCGAAGCGCGTCGCGTTCGAGATCAGGTTCGAGACCGCGCGCTTGAGCAGCTGTGCGTCGAATCGCCCCGACGCGTCGCCGAGCACGCGGACCGTGAGCCGCTGCTCGTCGCAGGCCGCCTCGTGGAACTCGGCCACCTCGTCGACCAGCGACGCCAGGCTCGTCACCGCCTGCGCGCGCAGCGGCACGCTGCGGTCGGCGCGGGCGAGGAAGAGCATGTCGCCGACGATCGCGGCGAGGCGGCGCAGGTCCTCGAGGTGCCGGCCGGCCGCCTCCCGCCACGCGTCGGCGTCCCGCGGGCGCGACAGCATGACCTCGCTGTCGGCGATCAGCTCGGCCAGCGGCGTGCGCAGCTCGTGCGCGACGTCGGCGTTGAACGCGGCGAGCTGCGCGTAGGCGGCGTCCACCTCGGCGAGCAGCGCGTTGAAGCGTTCGACGAATTCGCGCAGCTCGCGGTGGCGCGCGCCGACGTCGACGTGCACCGTGCCGTCGCCGGGCCGGATCGCGCGCAGCTGCGCGGCCAGCGCATCCACCGGCGCGAGTCCGCGGCGCACCAGCGCGTGCGAGACCAGCGCGATCGCCGCCGCGCCGAGCAGCGCGCCGGCCAGCAGCGTCGCGCGCAGCGTCGCCAGCAGCTCGTCGTCGGCCCGCGTGTCGAGCCGCAGGTGGACGACCAGCAGCCCGTGCGGAGCGAGTCGCCACGGCGACGTGATCCGAAGCGAGCGCTGGTGGGTCGTGCGCGCGTCGTTCCAGTTCGGCGACACGAACAGCGGCGTGCCGTCGGGCGGCGCGATCCGCAGCACGAGGCCCGCATAGCCGCTGTCCACCTCGGTGAGCGTCTGCCGCAACCCGATCGCGTCGTCGTCCGGTTCGGCCTCGTGGATCAGGTGGGTCACCAGCGTCGCCGTTTCCTCGAGCTCGGCGTGCTGGCGTGCGTCCAGCCCCTCGGCCGTCACCACGTAGACCAGCGAGCAGACCGTGCCGAGGCCGACGAACGCCAGCACCGCGAGCGACAGCGACAGCCGCAGGCTGAGCGACGGACCGCCCGTGCTCATCCGCCGCGGTCCTCGAGCACGTAGCCCATCCCGCGGACGGTGTGCAGCAGGCGCTGGCCGAACGGCTCGTCGAGCTTCGCGCGCAGCCGCCGGATCGCGACCTCGACCACGTTGGTGTCGCTGTCGAAGCGCATGTCCCAGACCTGCTCGGCGAGCACCGTGCGGGACAGCACCTCGCCGCGCCGGCGCAGCAGCAGCGAGAGCAGCGTGAACTCCTTGGCGGTGAGCTCGAGCCGCTGGCCGCCGCGCGTGGCCCGCCTCCGGATGAGGTCGACCTCGAGGTCGGCGAGCCGCAGCGTGCCGAGGTCGCCGGGCTCGGCGTCGCGCCGGCCGCGCCGGCCCAGCGCCTCGATCCGCGCGAGCAGCTCGGCGAAGGCGAACGGCTTGACCAGGTAGTCGTCCGCGCCGGCCCGCAGCCCGCGCACGCGGTCCTCGACCGCGTCGCACGCGGTCAGCATCAGCACGGCCGCGCGCGAGCCCGCGCGCCGCAGCGCCTCGAGCACGCCGAAGCCGTCGACGCCCGGCAGCATCACGTCGAGCAGCACGAGGTCGTAGTGGCCTTCGAGCGCGAGGTGGCGGCCGTCGATGCCGTCGAGCGCGGTGTCGACGACGTGACCGTTCTCCCTGAGCCCGCGCGCGACATAGTCGGCGAGGCGGGGCGTGTCCTCCACCAGCAGAATCCGCATGCCGACAGTGTCCCCCGTCCGATTCCCGACAAGCTGACGAATTCGTAATGTTCGCGTCCTGCCCACGTCGGCCCCGGTGCGGCACAGTCTCGATCGTCGAAGGACGAAACGGTGCGGCGCACCCGGACGCCTGCCGACCGCCCGCCGCGCCGCCGCGCACCGGGCGCGCCCCCGATGCCGTCGTCGCGGCCCGATGTCCGCGCGACCCGCGCGTGCCCCGCACGCGCCACCCGACGGTCGGCGGGGCCGGTGACCGGCTCGGTGTGCGACCGCCGTCAAGAGCCGACCGGTCATGCAGGCTTCGCCGGCCGTACCCCGCCGCACCGGCGGCGCGGGCCTTCTGGCCGTCCCGACCCCTTCCGATGCCCGGCCGTCCCGGCGCGGCGTCGCGATCGCCCGGCGCGGACCCGCGCGGCGTGGCGGCCGCGCATCGTGGCCCCGCCGGCAGGCCGGATGTCACGGCCGTCCGTCGGCGCCGCTGCTACGCTCCCGTCCCACCGTGGCGTCCCGCCGCGGCCCGGGAGACCCCGATGCACCGCTCCGCCCTCGTCCCCCTCGTCCTCGCGTCGATGCTGGCCGGCTGCGCGGCCACCGGGGGGCCCGCGTCCGTCGACGAACCGGCGCCGGTCGTCGCGGCTCCGCCCACGGCCGACGAGGGCCCGCTGCGCCCGTTCTCCCGCCTCGCCACGATCGACGGCAAGGGCCCCTGGGCCACCTGGATCTTCCATCCGACGAAGAAGCCCACCCGCTTCCGCAGCGTGACCGTCGACGGCGTGCGCGTCGTCGAGGCCGACGCGGAACAGTCGATCGCCGGCCTGCGCCACGTGGTGAACGTCGATCCGGTCGAGCGGCCGATCCTCGAATGGCGCTGGCGCGTCGACCGCGTGCTCGAGGGCGCCGACGTCCGCGAGCGGCACGGCGACGACTCGCCGGTCCGCGTGGTGCTCGCCTTCGATGGCGACGTCTCCTCGCTGCCCATCAAGGAGCAGATGCTCTTCGAGCGGGTCAAGCTGCTCGGCGGCCAGGACCTGCCCTATGCCACGCTGATGTACGTCTGGTGCCGCCGCAGCGCCACCGAGACCGTGGTCGCGAACGCCCACACCGGCCGCGTGCAGAAGATCGTGGTCGAGCAGGGCCCGGACCACGTCGGGCAGTGGCGCACCTACCGCCGCGACATCGTCGCCGACTACGAGCGTGCGTTCGGGTCGAAGCCGGGCCGGCTGATCGCCGTCGGCGTGATGAGCGACACGGACAACACCAAGGACGTCGCCCGCGGCTGGTTCGGCGACATCCGGCTGCTGTCGCGCGCCGCGGACTGACCGGCGTCCGGCGCGCGGCGCGCCGGACATCGGCGGCGCGCGCCTGCGCCGGACCGGCGAGACACGCGCCCCGGTCGGTTCAGTGG
>JBAXJZ010000236.1:0-6716 GCA_037137595.1 Burkholderiales bacterium
CGTGGACCGGCTTGGCAATATGGCGCTGCGGCGCGAGGGCAGTGACCCCGGCCGCAAGCCGGTGGCCTTTGGCAGCCACCTCGATACCCAGCCCACCGGTGGCAAATTCGATGGTATTCTGGGCGTGCTGGCCGGGCTTGAGATCATGCGCGCCTTGCATGAGGCCGGCGCCACCACCCGCGCTCCCCTGCTGCTGATCAATTGGACCAATGAGGAGGGCGCGCGCTTCTCACCGCCGATGATGGGCAGTGGCGGCGCCATGGGGATTTTCCCCGAGGCGGAGGTGCTGGCCAAGACCGACACCGATGGCGTGGTGTTCGGCCAGGCGCTCTCGGCCATTGGCTGGGCCGGTACGGCGGAGCCCTCGGTGCTGGCCGATTGCGCCGCCTATCTCGAACTGCATATCGAGCAGGGCAAGCTGCTGGAGGATGGCGGCCATGATATTGGCGTGGTCACCCATGCGCTGGCCCAGCGCTGGTATGAGGTGACGGTGACGGGTGAGGAAGCCCATGGCGGCAGCCCCATGGCCAATCGGCGCGATGCGCTGATGGGTGCGGCGGGGCTGATTGCGGCGGTGGAGGAGACGCCCGAGACCAGCATCGCGAGCCGGTAGCCGAGCACCGACACCGCCGCGCCCGCGCCGCGCTCGGCGGGCTCGAGCAGGTCCGCGCGATAGGCGTCGAAGACCACGTCCTGCGAGGCCGACAGGAAGGCGATCGTGACCGCGAGCACGCCGAGCATGCCGATCGAGCCGCGCGGCTCGAAGCTCGCCATCGCCACGCAGGCGAGCGCGAGCAGCAGCTGCGTGATCAGCAGCCAGGCGCGGCGGCGGCCGAGGAACGGCGGCTCGAAGCGGTCGAGCAGCGGCGCCCAGACGAACTTGAAGGTGTAGGGCAGGCCGGCGAGCGCGAACACGCCGATGGTCTTGATGTCGATGCCCTCGACCGTCAGCCAGGCCTGCAGCGTGCCGGAGGACAGCGCGAGCGGCAGTCCGCTCGCGAAGCCGAGCCCGAGCATGGCCGCGATCCGCCGTGAGGCGAAGACCTGGGCGAGCGGGGCGAGGGAGGCGCGCGCGGCGGACATGGCGGTCGGGCCAGTGTAGCAGCCGGGTCCGCCGCCGACGGGCACGGGCCGACCCCGCCGCGGGGCTGTCCGCGCCCGCCACGCGACACCCGAGGCACCGCCCGCGATCCGTCGCCGTGCGGCGCGCGGGGCCGTCGTTGCGCGTCGGGAACGTCGGTTGCTACGCTGCGGGGATGAGCGGCCCGCTTCGTCGCCTCCCCGGCCTGCTGCGCACGGCCGCCGCCGCCCTCGCCGTCGCGGGCGCGCTGTCGGCCGCGCCGCCGGTGCTCGCGCAGACCACCGACGCGGCCCGCGCGGCCGCGTCGATGCCCGACGGCCAGGCCGAGGAACGCAAGCGCGAGGCGCTGTCGCAGGACGAGGGCATCGCGGTCCCGAAACGCAGCCGGGTCGCGTCGCTCGCCAACGCGAAGCAGATCGAGGCGCAGGCCGTCGCGCAGTACGGCCAGCTGCTGAAGCAGGCCTCGGCGCAGGGCGCGCTCGCGCCGCCCGACTACCCGCCCCGCCAGCGCCTGGACCGGATCGCGCAGCGGCTGATCCCGTACACGCACCGCTTCAGCGAGCGCTCCGACGCCTGGCGCTGGGAGGTCAACCTGCTCGGTTCCAAGCAGGTCAACGCCTTCGTGATGCCGGGCGGCAAGATCGCGTTCTACACCGGCATCATCGACCGGCTGAAGCTCACCGACGACGAGATCGCGATGATCATGGGCCACGAGATGGCGCACGCGCTCCTCGAGCACGGCCGCGAGCGCGAGGGCCAGGCGCGGCTGGCGCAGATCGCCACCATCGGCGCGTCGGTGTTCTCGCAGATCCTCGGCTACGGCGACCTCGGCGGCCAGCTCGCCTCGGGCGCCTCGCAGCTCACGCTGCTGAAGTTCTCGCGCGGCGACGAGACCGAGGCGGACCTGGTCGGCATGGACATCGCCGCGCGCGCAGGCTACGACCCGCGGGCGGCCGTGAAGCTCTGGCAGAAGATGTCGTCGCTGAACGGCCAGGGCCAGCCGCCGCAGTTCCTGTCGACGCACCCGGCGCACGCGTCCCGCATCGAGACGATCCGCGCGGCGCTGCCCAAGGTGCTGCCGCTGTACGCGCGCACCAAGGGCGTCGCGCCGGGCGGCCTGGAGCCCTACGCGTCGAACTGGGGCGAGCCCGTCCGCTGAGCCGGCGCGCCGGCCTCAGGCCCGGATGGCGTAGTCGATGGTGAGCGGTGCGTGGTCGGAGAACCGCTGCTCGGTGTAGATCGCCGCGGCCTTCGCCTTCGACGCGATGCCGGGCGTGGCGATCTGGTAGTCCAGTCGCCAGCCGACGTTCTTCGCCCAGGCCTGGCCGCGGTTGCTCCACCAGGTGTAGCGCTCGGGGTTGGGGTCCAGGCGACGGAAGACGTCGACGTAGCCGTGCTCGTCGAAGATCTTCGTGAGCCACGCGCGCTCCTCGGGCAGGAAGCCCGAGTTCTTCCGGTTGCTGCGCCAGTTGCGCAGGTCGATCTCCTTGTGGGCGACGTTCCAGTCGCCGCACAGGATCACCTCGCGCCCGGTCGCCTTCAGCTCGGCGAGGTGGCGGTCGAAGCGCTCCATGAAGCGGAACTTCGCCGCCAGCCGCTCGGGCGACGAGGTGCCCGAGGGCACGTAGACCGAGATCACGGTGTAGCGGCCGAAGTCGGCCTCGACGTAGCGGCCCTCGGCGTCGAACTCCTCGCAGCCGAAGCCCGCGCGCAGCGCCTTGGGCTTGCGCTTCGCGTAGAGGCCCACGCCGGAGTAGCCCTTCTGCTGCGCGAAGTGGAAGTGGCCGGTGCCGGGGCCGAGCGCGAGCATCGTCTCGTCGAGGTCCGAGGCGTGGGCCTTGACCTCCTGCACGCAGACGACGTCCGCCTCGTGGTCGGCGATCCAGTCGAGGAAGCCCTTGCGGCAGGCCGATCGGATGCCGTTGAGGTTCAGGGAGACGACGCGGAGCATGGTGGTAGAGTCGCAGGCCATGGACGAGCGACAGCAGTTTATCCGCTTCGCGCTGGGTGCCGGCGTGCTCCGGTTCGGCAGCTTCCGCACGAAGGCCGGCCGGGATTCCCCTTACTTCTTCAACGCGGGCCTGTTCGACGACGGCGAGCGGCTGGGCGCGCTCGCGACGTTCTACGCGCAGCGCCTGCTGCGCGCCGAACGCGACGGCGAGTGTGCGTTCGACATGCTGTTCGGGCCCGCCTACAAGGGCATCACGCTCGCCTCGAGCACCGCGGTGGCGCTGGCGCGCGAGGGCCGCAACGTGCCCTTCGCGTTCAACCGCAAGGAGGCGAAGGACCACGGCGAGGGCGGCACGCTGGTCGGCGCGCCGCTGAAGGGCCGCGTGGTCATCGTCGACGACGTGATCTCGGCGGGCACCTCGGTGCGCGAGTCCGTCGAGCTGATCCGCGCCCAGGGCGCGACGCCCGCCGCGGTGCTGATCGCGCTCGACCGGCAGGAGCGCGGCGGCACGGCCGACGCGCCCACCGCGACCTCGGCGACGCAGGAAGTCGCTCGGCTCTACGGCATCCCGGTGCTGTCGATCGCGTCGCTCGCGGACCTGCTCGGCTTCCTCGACGCCGCCGACGCGAGCGCCGCGCCGCACGCCGGCCACCGCGCCGCGATCGCGGCCTACCGCGCCCGCTACGGCACGGACTGACGCGGCGAGGGTCGAGGCCACGGTGTCGCTGCTCACCGTCGCGCCGGTCGCCGCGCGCGCGGTCGACGTGCTGCGATGAGCGCGCCGCGGCCGTCGACGGCGGGCGAGGCGTCCGGCCGGCGACGCGACGTCCGGAGCATCGCGGTCTTCGAGGCCGCCAAGGGCGCGCTCGTGCTGCTCGTGGGCTTCGGGGTGCTTGCCTTCGTCCACAGCGACCTGCAGTCGCTCGGCGAGTCGCTGGTCGCGCATGCGCACCTGAACCCGGCGAGCGGCAGCCCGCGGATCTTCCTCGAGGCGCTCGCCACGCTCGACGGCACGCGCCACGGCCTGCTGGCCGCGGGCGCGGCCGCCTACTCGGCGCTGCGCTTCGCCGAGGCCTGGGGCCTGTGGCACGGCCGCGCCTGGGCCGAGTGGCTCGGCGTGGTCTCGGGCGGCCTCTACCTGCCGATCGAGATCGTCGAGCTCGTCCAGGGGGTGAGCGCGCTGAAGCTCGCGACCTTCGCGGCCAACCTGGTGATCGTCGCGGTGCTCGCCCGCGCGCTGCGGCGATCGCGGCGGGCGCGGGAGGAAGCCGGGGCGTCGCGCGTCGGGTGACGGTCGCCGCGGCGGCCCGTCGTCGCGGCGTCAGCGTGCCGGGGTCAGGAACAGCGAGACGCGCCGCGGCCGCGCCGCCGTCTCGGCGCCGCGCAGCTCGAGCACCAGCGGCCCGTCGACCGCGCGGCGCGCCTCGAACACGAAGACCTGCCACAGCGGCGGCGGCAGTGCGGGGTTCGCGGGCGCGCCCGGCGGCCAGACCGGGCCGCTCCAGCGGCCGGTGAGTTCGAGCCCGTCGGGCTGCCCGACGACGATCCAGCCCTGGCCGGCCTCGGCCGGCACGCGCAGCGAGACGGCGAACGACGCGCCGACGGCGAGCGCGACCCTCCGAAGGTCGTCGGCCTCGGTCGCGCGGATCGTGATCCAGTCGGGCACCGGCGGCGGCAGCTCGGCCACCGGCGGCGCGTCGAGCGGCACCGGGGCGATGCAGCCGGTGGCCAGCACGGCGAGCGCGGCCGACGCGACGAGCGCGCGGCGGCGTGCCGGGACCGGCGCCGCCGCCATGCTCAGCCCGCGAGCTTGCGCCGCAGCAGCTCGTTGACCTGCTGCGGGTTGGCCTTGCCCTTCGTGGCCTTCATCGCCTGGCCCACCAGCGCGTTGAACGCCTTCTCCTTGCCGGCGCGGAACTCCTCGACCGACTTCGGGTTCGCGGCCAGCACCTCGTCGACGATCTTCTCGATCGCGCCGACGTCGCTGATCTGCTTCAGGCCCCTGGCCTCGATGACGAGGTCGGCCGCCTCGGGCTCGGTGCGGCGCTCGTCCCAGATCGCCTGGAACACCTCGCGGGCGATCTTGCCCGACACCGTGCCGTCGGCGATCCGCGCGATCAGCCGCGCGAGCTGCGCCGGCGACACCGGGCACGCGTCGATCTCGAGCCCCTCGCGGTTGAGCTGCGCGGCGACGTCGCCCATCACCCAGTTCGCGACGAGCTTGGCCTGCTTCGCGGCGTCGGCGAGCGCGGCCACCGTGTCCTCGAAGTAGCGTGCCACGGCGCGGCTCGCGGTCAGCGTGACCGCATCGTAGGCGGTGAGGCCGAGGTCGCGCTGGAAGCGCTCGCGCATCGCCGACGGCAGCTCGGGCATCCCGCCGCGGATCCGCTCGACGAGCTCGGGCGAGACCACGAGCGTGGGCAGGTCCGGGTCGGGGAAGTAGCGGTAGTCGTGTGCGTCCTCCTTCGAGCGCATCGACCGGGTCTCGTCGCGGTCGGGGTCGTAGAGGCGCGTCTCCTGCACGACGCGGCCGCCGTCCTCGATCAGCTCGATCTGCCGCCGCACCTCGTACTCGATCGCGCGCTCCATGAACCGGAACGAGTTCAGGTTCTTGATCTCGCAGCGCGTGCCGAACTCGGCCTGCCCCCGCGGTCGGACCGACACGTTCGCGTCGACGCGGAACGAGCCCTCCTGCATGTTGCCGTCGCAGATTCCCAGCCAGGTCACCAGACCGTGGAGCGCCCGCGCGTAGGCCACCGCCTCGGCCGACGAGCGCATGTCGGGCTCGGTGACGATCTCCAGCAGCGGCGTGCCCGCGCGGTTCAGGTCGATGCCCGACATGCCGGAGAGCGCCGCGCCGCCGAGCGCGCGCATCGCGTCCTCGTGCAGCGACTTGCCGGCGTCCTCCTCGAGGTGCGCGCGGGTGAGCCGGACGAGCTTCTCGCGCGGCTCGCCACCCTCCTGCCAGACGATCGGCACATGGCCGCCCGCGACCACCGGGATCTCGTACTGGCTGATCTGGTAGCCCTTGGGCAGGTCCGGATAGAAGTAGTTCTTGCGCGCGAACACCGAACGCGGCGCCACGTGCGCACCCACCGCCAGCCCGAACTTCACCGCGCAGTCGAGCGCGGCCGCGTTGAACACCGGCAGCACGCCCGGCAGCGCGAGGTCCACCGGCGAGGCCTGCGTGTTCGGCGGCGCGCCGAACGCGGTCGACGCGCCCGAGAAGATCTTCGAGCGGGTCGCGAGCTGGACGTGTGTCTCCAGCCCGATCACGACTTCCCAGCCTGTCATCATCGCCTCTTCATCGGGTGGCGCAGCCACCGGTGCGCGGCTCGAACATCACCGGCCACGCCTCCTCGTAGATCCCCGCGGTGCAGCGGGCCTCGCAGCCGGCGTGAGCGAGCGTCACGCGCCGCGGCTCCTGCCAGACCATCAGCTTGAAGGCGCTGCCGTCGCGCGCGGCCAGCTCGATCGACGGCCGGCTGCGCACCTGGCGGAAGTCGGCCAGCTCGAAGCGGCAGCTGCCGCGCCGGCCGACCCACAGCTGCCAGCTCAGTTCGTCGACGCGGTTGTCGGTGACCCGCAGCCGCGCGTCCTCCCGGAACCCGTCCTCCTCGGTCTGCGCGCAGGCGCCGGCCAGGTCGATCGGCCGGTCGGCGATCGGCGCGCGCGCCGGCGACG
>JBAXJZ010000237.1:0-6709 GCA_037137595.1 Burkholderiales bacterium
GCGCCTGCGACGGCCCGGTCTGCGGCGGACCGACCTCGCGCAGCGTGCACATCAGCTCGGCCTCGGCCGCCACCTGGCCGTCGACGGTGGCCACGCCTCGGAACTTCGAGATCGACTTGGCGAAACGCATGATCTCGACCTCCAGCCGCAGCTGGTCGCCGGGGCCGACGGGTTTCTTGAAGCGCGCGCCGTCGATGCCGACGAAGTAGAACACCGACGACGGGTCGGACTTGCGGCCCAGGGTCTCGAACGACAGCACGCCGGCCGCCTGCGCCAGCGCCTCGATCATCAGCACGCCCGGCATCACCGGGATGTGCGGGAAGTGCCCGACGAAGAACGGCTCGTTGATGGTCACGTTCTTGATGGCGACGATGCGCTTGCCCGGTTCGAGCTCGAGCACGCGGTCCAGCAGCAGGAACGGATAGCGGTGCGGCAGGTATTCGAGGATGCCGCGGATGTCGATGGTCGTCATTCGGAAGGGTCCTTGTCGCCGACGCGGGACTCGAGCCCGCGCAGGCGCTGCCGCAGCTGCGGCAGCTGCTTGAGGGTGGCGGCCGTGCGTTCCCACTGGGCGTGCGCCTGCAGCGGCCAGGCGCCGGTGTAGAAGCCCGGCGCGTCGACGGTCCGCTCGACGAGCGAGAAGCCGCCGATGATCGCGCCGTCGCAGATCTCGATGTGGCCGGCGATGCCGACGCCGCCGCCCACCATCACGCGCGAGCCGATCGTCGCGCTGCCGGCGATGCCGACGCAGCCGGCGATCACGGTGTGCGAACCGATCCGCACGTTGTGCGCGACCTGCACGAGGTTGTCGATCTTCACGCCGTCGCCGATCTCGGTGTCGTCGAGCGCGCCGCGATCGATCGAGCAGTTCGAGCCGATCTCGACGTCGTCGCCGATGCGGACCGAGCCGAGCTGCGCGATCTTCACGTAGCCCTCGCGCGAGGGCGCGAAGCCGAAGCCGTCCGAGCCGATCACGGTGCCCGAGTGCACCACCGCGCGGGCGCCGATGACCACCCCGGCGTAGACGACGACGTTCGGGTGCAGGACCGAGCCCGGGCCGATCGACGCGCCCTCGCCCACCGCGCAGCCGGCGCCGATCCGGCAGCCGTCGCCGATCGACGCGCCGGCGGCGATCGACGCGCCGAAGCCCACGTCCACGCCCGAACCGAGCCGCGCCGATGGGTCGACGCGGGCGCCGGGATCGATCGCGGGCGGACGCGCGGCGGGTGCGAGCAGCGCCTCGAACCACTGCGACAGCCTGGCATAGGCGACGTACGGGTCGGCCACGACGATCCGCGCGGCGCCGTCGGGCGCGGCGTCCTCGAGGGCCGGCGAGACGATGAGCGCGCCGGCGCTCGACGCCCGCGCGAGCTTCGCATGGCGGCGGCCCGAGAGGAACGCGACCGCATCGGGGCCTGCCGACTCCAGCGACGCGAGCCGCGACACGGTGCGCGCGGCGTCCCCGCGGGCCTCGCCGCCGAGATGCTCGGCGATCGCCCCGACGGTGACCGGCGCGGGCAGCGGACGGTGCATCCGGTGCGCCCTACTTCGCCTGGTTCAGCGCGCGCAGCACCTTCTCGGTCATGTCGATGCGCGGCGACACGTGGACGGCGTCCTGGAAGATCAGGTCGTACCTCTCCTTCTCGGCGATCTCGCGGATCACCCGGTTCGCGCGCTCGATCACCGTGGCCAGCTCCTCGTTGCGGCGCTGGTTGATGTCCTCGCGGAACTCGCGCTGCTTGCGCTGGAATTCGCGGTCCAGGTCGGCGAGCTCGCGCTGGCGGCGCAGCCGCTCGCCCTCGGCCACCACCGGCGCATCGCGCTCGAGCTTCTCGGACATCTGCTTGAGCCGCGCGGCGGTGTCCTGCAGGTCCTTGTCGCGCCGCGAGAACTCCTGCTGGATCCGGTCCTGGGCGGCCTTCGCGGCGCTGGACTCGCGGATGATCCGCTCCAGGCTCACGTAGCCGATCTTGGCCGGCGCGGCGTCCTGCTGGGCGGCGGCGAACGACGCGGCCGCGAGCAGCAGGCCCGCCGCGGCGAGCCGCACGGAGATCTTCATCGGTTGCATGGGATGTCGCCGCATTCGGTCGGTCGCTCGGGCCGGCTCAGAAGCCGGTGCCGATCTGGAACTGGAAGCGCTGCGTGCGGTCTTCCGGCTGCTTGTTCAGCGGGAAGCCCATCGACAGCTTCAGCGGGCCGAGCGGCGAGAGCCAGTTCAGGCCGATGCCGGTGGAATACCGCAGATCGGACAGGCTCACGGTGTCCGCCCAGACGTTGCCGGCGTCGAGGAAGGTGAACATCCGCACCTGCTGGTCGTTGCCGGCGCCCGGCAGCGGGAACAGGAACTCGGCGCTCGCCACCACCTTCGTCTGGCCGCCCAGCGGGTAGCCGTCCTTGTCCCGCGGGCCGAGGCTCGCCGCCTCGAAGCCACGGACCGAGCCGATGCCGCCGGCGTAGTAGTTCTTGAAGATCGGGTAGGGGTTGTCGCCGATCTGGAAGCCCCGGCCCAGCGAGGTCGACAGGCCGATGGTGTAGTCCTTGGTCAGCGGCTTGTACCACTGCGCGTCGAAGTTGGCGCGGGCGAAGCGCAGGTCTCCGAACGGCAACGTGTAGTCGACGCTGGCGCCGAGGTACAGGCCGCGCGTGGGCGTCAGCGGGCTGTCGCGGCCGTCACGGAACCAGCCGAGCTGGCCGATCAGCGCCCAGCTGCTCGGGCCGTAGGCGTCGACGTAGCGCTTGTAGCGGTCCGGCGGATTGGTGCCGAGGTCGATCTTGTTGCGTTCGTAGGTGAGGCCGAGCGAGAGCCGGTCGACCTCCGTGTACGGGATGCCGAAGCGCAGGCCCAGGCCCTGGGTCTCGACGCGGTAGTCGCCCAGGCCGAGCGCATCGGCGTTGAACCGGCGGCTGTAGACGTCGAAGGTCCGGGAGATGCCGTCCTGGGTGAAGTACGGGTCGGTGCTGCTCAGCACGATCGTGCGCTGGGTCTGGCCGGTGTTCAGGCTCAGGCTCAGCGACTTGCCGGTGCCGAGGAAGTTCTGCTGGTTGACCGACGCGGTGAGGATGATCCGGTCGGTGCTGGAGAAGCCGACGCCGAGCATGAACGCGCCGGTGGAGCGCTCGGTGACGTTGACGTTCAGGTCGACCTGGTCCGGCGCGTCCGGCACCGGCGAGGTGTCGATCGTGACGTCGGTGAAGAAGCCGAGCCGCGTGAGCCGCTCGCGCGACAGGCGGATCTTGTCGGTGTCGTACCAGGCGCTCTCGAACTGACGGAGCTCGCGGCGGATCACCTCGTCGCGGCTGCGGGAGTTGCCCGCGATGTTTATCCGGCGGACATAGGCACGGCGGCCGACGTCGACGGTGACGTTGAACGAGACCGTCCGTTTCTCGCGGTCCACCTCGGGGATCGCGTTGATGTTCGCGAACGCGTAGCCGATCGAGCCATAGAGCTCGGACATCTGCCGGGTGGATTCCGACAGGCGCTGGCCGTTGAAGACGTCGCCCGGGCGCAGCTGCATCAGCGCGTCGAGCTCGGTCTCGCGACCGAGCGTGTTGCCGCTGAACTTGTAGCCGGTGACGGTGTAGCGCTCGCCCTCGGTGACGTTGATGGTGATGTAGACGCCCTCGCGGTCCGGGTCGATCGAGACCTGGGTGGAGTCGACCGAGAACTCGAGGTAGCCGCGGTTCAGGTAGAACGACCGCAGCCGCTCGAGGTCGCCGGCGAGCTTCTCGCGCGAGTACTGGTCGGTCTTGGTGTACCAGGACAGCCACGTCGGCGTGCTGAGCTGCAGCTGGTCGAGCAGCGTGCGCTCGCTGAACGCCTTGTTGCCGACGAGGCGGATCTGCGTGATTCGGGCATCCGCGCCCTCCTCGATCTGCAGCGTGACCGCCACGCGGTTGCGCTCGAGCGGGGTGACGGTGGGCGTGACCTTCGCGGCGTACTTGCCGCGCGCGAGGTACTGGCGCTTGATCTCCTGCTCGGCCCGGTCGAGCAGCGCGCGGTCGAAGATCCGCGACTCGGCCAGACCGAGTTCGCGCAGCGCCTTGGTGATGACCTCGGCGGAGATGTCCTTGGACCCGCTCACCTCGACCGAGGCGATCGACGGGCGCTCCTCGAGGTAGACGACGAGCACGTCGCGCTCGACCTCGAGCCGCACGTCGTTGAACAGGCCGGTGGCGTAGAGCGCACGCACCGCCTGCGCCGCGCGAGCGTCGTCGATCCTCTCGCCGACCTTCACCGGGAGGTACCCGAACACGGTGCCCGGTTCGACGCGCTGGACGCCGACGAGGCGGATGTCGCGGACGGTGAAGGGGTCGAACGCCCACGCGAGCGGGCCGAGCATGCTCGCGGCCAGCGCGAACACGACTTTTGCGAACGGACGCATGAAACTCCCGGTTGGCCAGCCGGCCGAACCGGCAGGAGTCAACCGCCGAACAGCCTGCTCAGATCGTTGAACAGCGCCACGACCATCAACCCCACGATGGCCGCGAGCCCTGCCTTCTGGGTGACCTGCATGAACCGCTCGGAGAGCGGCCGACCCTTGATCGCCTCGAGGCCGTAATATACCAAATGCCCTCCGTCGAGGACGGGCACCGGGAGAAGGTTGAGCACGCCGAGGCTCACGCTGATCAGCGCGAGGAAGGCGACATAGGCCAGCACACCGACCTTCGCGGACTGTCCCGCGTAATCGGCGATCGCCACCGGGCCGCTGAGATTGCGCCACGACAGCTCGCCCACCAGCATCTTCCCGAGCATCCGCAGCGAGAACCACGACATGTCCCAGGTCTGGCGCGCGCCGTAGGCGATCGCGTCGATCGGGCCGT
Organism: Burkholderiales bacterium; assembly: GCA_037137595.1. Lineage (GTDB taxonomy): Bacteria > Pseudomonadota > Gammaproteobacteria > Burkholderiales > Burkholderiaceae_E > UBA4615. Next base: position 4,822 of record JBAXJZ010000237.1, read on the forward strand.
GGTCGACGCGGACCATCTCCACCTTGTTCTGCAGCGCCGCGCCGATCCGGCCCACGCTCCGGCCGGCGTCCTCGGGACGGTCCGAGCGCTGCGCCTGCGGGACCACCACGATCCGCTGCTCGACGCCGCTGCGGCGGATGTCGAGCGCCACGTCCCGGTCGGCGCTCTCGCGCAGCACCGCGATGAGGTCGGTGGCGCGCCCGATCGGACGGCCGTCGACGGCCAGCACCTGGTCGCCGGCGAGCAGGCCGGCCTTCGCCGCGCTGCCGTCGGGCATGACCGCGCCGATCAGCACCGAACCGCCGGCGAGTTCGACGCCGAGGGTGCGCATGAAGTCCTTGTCGAGCTCGCCCGACGCGAGGCCGCCGGTGTCGAGCGCGACGCTGAGCGGACGACCGTCGCGCAGCACGACCAGCCGGGCCGGCCGCTTCTCGACGACCGCGTCGATCAGCCGCAGCCGCAGCTCCGGCATCGACCGCACCTCGCGCTCGTCGATGGCGGTCACGCGGTCGCCCGCACGCAATCCGGCGGCGGCGGCCTGGGTGCCGGCGACCGGTTCGGCGACGACGGCGGCCGGCTCCTCGATGCCCACGATCCCCAGCGACGCATACAGGCCGATGGCGAGCAGGAAATTGGCGAGCGGGCCGGCGACGACGATCGCCGCGCGCTTGCCCAGGCTCTGGCGGTTGAACGCGCGGTGCAGTTCCTCGGGGGCCACCGAGCCCTCGCCGCCCTCGCGCTCGTCGAGCATCCGGACGTAGCCGCCCAGGGGAATCGGCGAGATCGTCCACTCGGTGCGGTCGGGACCGACGGTGAAGCGGATCAGCGGGGTGCCGAAACCGATCGAGAAGCGCAGCACCTTGACGCCGCACCAGCGGGCCACCGAATAGTGGCCGAGCTCGTGGACGAAGATCAGCAGCGCGAGCGCGAACAGGAAGGCGAGCAGCGTGGTCATCGGGCATGCTCCACGAGGCGCTCGGTCGCGAGCACGCGGGCGCGCGCGTCGAGTTCGAGGACCCCGGCGGTATCGGTGGGCGCGGCGGCGGCGCCGAGCGTGTCGAGCACCGCCTCGTTGACGAGGGCGATGTCGGTGAAGCGGATCCGGCGCTCGAGGAACGCGTCGACGGCGATCTCGTTGGCGGCGTTCAGCACGCAGGGCGCGGCCGCGCCGGCGGCGAGCGCCTCGCGCGCCAGGCGCAGGCAGGGGAAGCGGACCGGATCCGGCCGCTCGAAGTCCAGCCGGCCGTGCGTGGCGAGGTCGAGCATCGACACGCCGCTGGCGATCCGCCTCGGCCACGCGAGCGCGTGGGCGATCGGCGTGCGCATGTCGGGGTTGCCGAGCTGCGCGAGGATCGAACCGTCGACGTACTCGACCATCGAGTGGATCAGGCTCTGCGGATGGATGACGACGTCGAGCCGGTCGGCGGGCATGTCGAAGAGGAAGTGGGCCTCGATGAGTTCGAGCCCCTTGTTCATCATCGTCGCGGAATCGACCGAGATCTTTCGCCCCATCACCCAGTTCGGGTGCGCGACCGCCTGCTCGGGCGTGACCTCGGCCATCCGCTCGACCGGCATCGAGCGGAACGGGCCGCCGGAGGCGGTCAGCACGATCCGGCTCACGCCCTCCCGGCCGCCGTCGTCGGGCAGGCACTGGAAGACCGCGTTGTGCTCGCTGTCGATCGGCAGGATGCGGGCGCCGCCCTCGCGGACCGCGGCCAGGAACACCGGCCCCGCCATCACGATGGCTTCCTTGTTCGCGAGCAGGATCGTCTTGCCGGCGCGGGCGGCGGCGAGCGCCGGCTCGAGGCCGGCGGCGCCGACGATCGCGGCCATCACGAGGTCGCACTCGGAGGCCGCCGCGACCCGGGCGGACGCGTCCGGCCCGTCG
>JBAXJZ010000238.1:0-6706 GCA_037137595.1 Burkholderiales bacterium
CCGAACCCTCGTACTTCAGCTGCACGCGGCGGGCCGCGCGCAGCCGCTCGGCCGGCTCGCCCTGCGCGACGAGCTCGGCGCGCGCCTGCGCCTCGATCGCGTCGAGCTGCACGCGGGCCTCGTCCAGGCCGCCGGCGTCCAGCCGCTTCTCGACCGAGCGCTCGCGCAGCGTCGCCTGCTCGGCCAGCCCCATCCCGTAGGCCGACAGCACGCCGGCGAGCGGATGCGCGAGCACCGTCGACATCGCGAGCTGGTCGGCCACCGCGCAGGCGTGCTGGCCGCCGGCGCCGCCGAAGACCGTCAGCGCGTAGCGGGTCACGTCGTAGCCGCGCTGCACCGAGATCTTCTTGATCGCGTTCGCCATGTTGGCGTTCGCGATGTCGACGAAGCCCTGCGCGACCTGCTCGGGCGACATCCGCCGCCCGGTGGCGGCCGCGATCCGCTCGGCGAGTTCGGTGAAGCCGCGGACCACCGCGTCGCGGTCGAGCGGCTGGTCGGCGTTCGGGCCGAAGACCTTCGGGAAATGCTCGGGCTGGACCTTGCCGAGCATCACGTTCGCGTCGGTCACGGTCAGCGGGCCGCCGCGGCGGTAGCAGGCGGGGCCGGGATTGGCACCCGCCGAATCCGGGCCGACCCGCAGCCGCGCGCCGTCGAAGTGCAGGATCGAGCCGCCGCCGGCCGCGACCGTGTGGATGCTCATCATCGGCGCCCGCAGCCGCACGCCGGCCACCTGGGTGTCGAAGACCCGCTCGAACTCGCCGGCGAAGTGCGAGACGTCGGTCGAGGTGCCGCCCATGTCGAAGCCGATCACCCGGTCGAAGCCGGCGGCCTGGCTGATCCGCGCCATGCCGACGATGCCGCCGGCCGGACCGGAGAGGATCGAGTCCTTGCCCTGGAACGCGTGCGCGTCGGTCAGGCCGCCGTTGGACTGCATGAACTGAAGCCGGACCCCGGGCATCCCCGAGGCGACCCGGTCGACGTAGCGGCGCAGCACCGGCGACAGATAGGCGTCGACGACGGTGGTGTCGGCGCGCGCCACCCAGCGGATCAGCGGCGAGACCTCGTGCGAGACCGAGACCTGCGGGAAGCCGATCTCGCGGGCGATCGCGGCGAGCCGGCGCTCGTGCCCGGGGAAGCGGTAGCCGTGCATCAGCACGATCGCGACCGCGCGCAGGCCGCGGTCGAAGGCCGCCTGCAGCCCGGTGCGGGCCGCGGCCTCGTCCAGCGGCGTCACGACCGCGCCGTCGGCGGCGAGCCGCTCGTCGACCTCGAGCACGTCCCGGTGCAGCAGCTCGGGCAGCACGATCCGCCGGTCGAAGAGCCGCGGCCGGTTCTGGTAGGCGATCCGGGGCGCGTCGGCGAAGCCCCGCGTGACCACCAGCAGCAGCGGCTCGCCCTTGCGCTCGAGCAGCGCGTTGGTGGCCACCGTCGTGCCCATCTTCACCGCCTCGACACGGTCTGCCGTCACCGGCTCGCCGGGCTGCAGGCCCAGCAGCCGGCGGATGCCCTCGACGGCGGCGTCCACGTACTGCTCGGGGTTCTCGGACAGGAGCTTCGCGGTGGTCAGCGACCCGTCGGGGCGCCGGCCGACGACGTCGGTGAAGGTGCCCCCACGGTCGATCCAGAACTGCCAGCGGTTGGGGGTCGACGGGGTCGGGGTCATCGCGGAGCCTCCAGGGGAAACGGACGGGATGCGCCGGCCCACAGCCAGCGCAGCAGGGTGCCGATGTCGTGGACCGGCAGACCGACCGCGCGCTGCAGCGCGTCGCGGTACGGCGGGAGATTCGTGCATTCGAGGACGATGGCGCCGAGCCCGGGCACGCGGCGGCGCAGCCGCAACCCGGCCGCGACCACCTCGGCCTCGACGGCCGCGCGGTCCAGGCTCGGCGCGTCGCCGAACACGGTGCGGGCGAGCGCGCCGTCGCGCGGCAGCCCCTCGACGGGCGTGTCGGCGGGTGCGCCGGCACCCTCGAGATGTGCGGCGCCGAGCGCGTCCGCATCGATCGTGAGGACGCCCACCCGCGCGCGCGGAGGCAGCAGCGGAGCCAGCCAGCCGACCTGCAGCAGCGCGGAGGCGGCGAACGGGACGTCGAAGGCCGCGGCCAGCGCACGCTGATGGACGGCGAGGAAGCCGCAGCTGGTGGTGAGCGCGACCGCGCCTTCGGCGACGAGCGCGCGGCCCGCCGCCACGAAGGGCCCGAGCAACGGCGATGCGTCGCCGCGGACGACGCGCGCGGCGGTCGCGCCCCGGACGACGGCGGTACGGACCGGGAAGTCGAAGCTGTTCGGATTGCCGACGTCACCCACCGGCCGCGGGAACGCGGTGTCGAGCCGCAACAGGCCGACGAACCCGCGGCCGGCCGCTCCGGTCGGCGCGTCGGCACGGACCGACCGGGCCGTCGACGCCACGCCGAGGCCGGCGCGTGCGCTCACAGCGAGGCCGCGGCCCGCGCCGCCTGGTCGTAGAGCCCGGACAGCCCGCGCAGCAGCTGCGCGGTCGCGGCCAGCGGCCTCGCGTCGCCGAACTCGCCGCCCACGGAGGGCAGCAGGCAGGCGGCCCGGACCTCGCGATAGCGCTCGACCAGCGCCCGGCCCTGAGGCGTCGTCTCGTACAGCACTTCCTTGCCCTGCTTCGCCGAAGACAGCAGCCCGAGCCCCACCAGCTTCTTCAGCGCGTAGCTGACGACGTGGGTGTCCTCGTAGTTCAGCGTGAAGCAGATGTCGGACAGCCGCTTGGCGCGGCCGCGGTGATGGACGTGGTGCAGCACGAGCACGTCGGTGACCGCGAGCTCGGGCTGGCCGGCCGCCGCCATGCAGCGCGTGACCCAGCGGGCGAACGCGTTCTGCGCGACGATCAGACCGAACTCGAACTCGGAGAGCTCGCCGACCGGGCCGTCGCCGAGGTGCGAGGACGACAGGATCCGCGGCGCCGTGCGGCCCTCGCGCGGCGCCGCGGGCGCGGCGGCCGTGCGCTCGGCCTCGCGGCCGGCGCGCGCCGCGCGTGCGGGGGTGCTGCGTGGATTTCGACTCGGCATCACATCCTCGAATCATCGACGAATCGTTGACATTTTCCATGCATGACGAATAACCTACAAGCCGGTCGTACACTCGCGACGGTCGCCGGCCCCGCCGGCGCGTCCTCTCGAGCCCAGCCATCCGGAGAACCCCGATGAAACTCGCCCCGCTCGCCGTCGCCGCGGCCCTCTCGCTCGGTGCCGCCGTCCCGGCCCTCTCGCAGACCAAGTGGGACCTGCCGGCCGCGTATCCCGCGACCAACTTCCACACCGAGAACCTGGTGCAGTTCGCCGACGAGGTCGACAAGGCCACCGGCGGCAGGCTGAAGATCACCGTCCACGCGAACGCCTCGCTGTTCAAGGCCCCGGAGATCAAGCGCGCCGTCCAGTCGGGCCAGGCGCAGATCGGCGAGATCCTGCTGGTCAACTTCGAGAACGAGTGGCCCGTCTTCGGTCTCGACGGGCTGCCCTTCCTCGCCAGCAGCTACAAGGACTCGTTCAGGCTCTACCAGGCCTCCAAGCCCGCGCTCGAGAAGAAGCTCGCCGAGCAGGGCATGATGCTGCTGTTCACGGTCGCCTGGCCGCCGCAGGGCCTGTACGTCAACAAGGAAGTCGACTCGGTCGCCGACATGCGCCGCTCGAAGTGGCGCGCCTACAGCCCCGCCACCGCGAAGATCGCCGAGCTGATCGGCGCGCAGCCGGTGACCGTCCAGGCGGCCGAGCTGTCGCAGGCCCTGGCCACGGGCGCGGTGCAGTCGTACATGTCGTCGGGCTCCACCGGTTACGACACCAAGACCTACGAGCACATCAAGTACTGGTACGACACCCAGGCCTGGCTGCCGAAGAACGCGGTGCTGGTCAACCGCAAGGCCTTCGACGCGCTCGACAAGTCCACCCAGGACGCCGTGATGAAGGCCGGCGCCGCCGCCGAGACCCGCGGCTGGAAGGTCTCGGAGGAGAAGAACGACTGGTACAAGAAGGCACTCGCCGAGAAGGGCATGAAGATCCTGCCGCCGAGCCCGAAGCTCGTCCAGGACTTCAGGCAGGTCGGCGGGGTGATGCTCGAGGACTGGCTGAAGAAGGCCGGCCCCGAGGGCAAGGCCATCGTCGACGCCTACCGGAAGTGACGTCTTGAGGCGCGCGCTCGACCTGCTCTACGACGCGGCCGGCGTGCTGGCCGCGGCCTGCGTGTTCGCGATCTTCGTCGTGATGCTCGGGGCCGCGGTGATGCGCGAGACCGGATTCCGCACCGGCGGCACCGACGACCTCGTGTCGTGGATGACCGCCGCGGCGGCCTTCCTCGGCCTCGCGCACACCTTCAAGCACGGCGACTTCGTGCGGGTCGGGCTGTTCCTCGAGAAGATGTCGCCCGGTACCCGCCGGGCCTTCGAGCTGCTGTCGCTGTCGATCGCCGCGGTGTTCTGCGGCTACCTGCTGGTCTCGGTCGCGCAGTACGTTCGAATGGGCTGGCTCTACAACGAGATGTCGACCGGCCTGCTCGTCGTGCCGATGTGGATCCCGCAGCTGTCGTTCCTCGCGGGCGCCGCGCTGCTGTTCATCGCGGTCGTCGACGAGTGGGTCATGGTGGTCCGCGGGCGGCGCCCCACCTACGTGACCGCCGTCGAGGAGCGCCACGCGCGCGGCGACTTCAGCGAGGACGTCTGACGTGGGTATGGTCGGCGTCACCGAGATCGGACTGTTCCTGCTGGTGGTGATGCTGCTGCTGCTCGGCGGCGGGGTCTGGATCGCGATGACGCTCGCGATCGTCGGCTGGGTCGGGATGGCGATGTTCACCGACATGGCGGCCGCCCGCTGGGGCGAGAACCTGTTCGTGTCGATGTGGAGCTCGGCGGCATCCTGGGAGCTGGCGGCGCTGCCGCTCTTCATCTGGATGGGCGAGATCCTGTTCCGCACCCGCCTGTCCGAGCAGATGTTCGAGGGGCTCGCGCCCTGGCTCGGACGGGTCCCCGGTCGGCTGATGCACACCACCATCCTCGGCTGCGGCATCTTCGGCTCGGTCTCGGGCTCGTCGGCCGCCACCTGCGCGACCATCGCGAAGGTGGCGCTGCCCGAACTCAAGCGGCGCGGCTACGACGAGAACCTCGCCCTGGGCTCGCTGGCCACGGCCGGCACGCTGGGCATCCTGATCCCACCGTCGATCACCATGGTGGTCTACGCGGTGGCCGCCGATGCGTCGATCATCCGCATCTTCCTCGCGGGATTCATCCCGGGCTTCATGCTGATGGCGCTGTTCTCCGGCTACATCGCGTGGTGGTCGCTGCGTCATCCGGACAGGGTGCCCGCCTCCGACCCGGTGCCCGGCCTGCTGGAGAAGATCCGGCGCTCGGGCAGCCTGATCCCGGTCACGCTGCTGATCGTCTTCATCGTCTGGGTGCTGGTCGCCGGCTGGGCCACCGCCACCGAATGCGCCGCGTTCGGCGTTCTCGGGTCGCTCGCCATCGCCGCGAGCAGCCGCTCGCTCAACTGGGACAACTTCCGTGCGAGCCTGATGGGCGCGACCCGCGTGTCGTGCATGATCATGTTCATCCTCGCCGGTGCGGCGTTCCTCACCAAGACGATGGCCTTCACCGGCATCCCGCGCCAGCTCGCGGAGTGGGTGTCCTCGCTCGGCCTGTCGCCCTACGCGCTGATCGCTGTGCTGGCGCTGGTCTACCTGGTGCTGGGCACCGCGCTCGACGGCATCTCGATGATCGTGCTGACCGCGGCGGTGGTGCTGCCGATGATCCAGAAGGCCGGCTTCGATCTCGTCTGGTTCGGCATCTTCATCGTGCTGCTGGTCGAGATCGCCGAGGTGACGCCACCGGTGGGCTTCAACCTGTTCGTGCTGCAGAACATGACCGGCAAGGACAGCAACACCATCGCGCGCGCGGCGATCCCGTTCTTCATGATGCTGGTGGTCTGCATCGCGCTGATCACCGTCTTCCCCGAGCTCGTCACCTGGCTGCCCGACGCGGTGATGGGCAAGGACGGCTGACGCGGTGACGGTCCGGCGCGTCGCGGTGATCGGCGCCGGCATCGTCGGCTGTTGCACCGCGTGGTACCTGCGGGAGCACGGCTTCGAGGTCGACGTGCTCGAACGCCGCGACGGCGTCGCGCGCGAGACCAGCTGGGGAAACGCCGGCGTGATCGCGCCGGGCTACGTGACGCCCTGGGCCGCGCCGGGGATGCCGCGCAAGGTGCTCTCCTACCTGTTCGCCGCCGAGGCGCCGGTGCTGTTCCGCCCGGTCGCGAGCCCGGCGCTCGCCCGCTGGATCCTTCGCTGGCTGCACGAATGCGAGCTCGCGCGCTATCGGGTCAACAAGTCGCGGATGCAGCGGCTCGCCTTCCACAGCCGCGATGCGCTGCACGCGCTGCGCGCGCGGCTCGGCATCGACGACGGTCGCGTGCAGGGCTACCTGCAGCTGCTGCAATCGCCGCGCGACCTGGAGATGGCCGGCCCGGCGCGCGCGCTGCTCGCCGAGAACGGCGTGCCGCACGAGCTGCTCGACGCGGCGCGCACCCGCGCGCTCGAGCCCGCGCTGTCGGCCTCGACGCCGCTCGAGGGCGCGCTGTGGCTGCCGCAGGACGAGTCCGCGAGCTGCCCGGACTTCGCCGAGGCGCTGGCCGCGGCGGCGACGCGCGCGGGGGTGTCGTTCGCGTTCGGCCGCACGGTGGACGCGATCGCGGTCGAG
>JBAXJZ010000239.1:0-6674 GCA_037137595.1 Burkholderiales bacterium
AACACGTAGACGGTCTGTCCGCCGATCGGCGGCAGGAACACCTCGAGGTCGCTGCGCGTGACCAGCTCGGGATACATCCCGCCGGTCTCCTCGAAGAGCACGCGCCGCAGATCGGCCTCGCTGCAGCCGAAGCGCTTCGCGACGCCCGGCAGCCACCAGACCGGCTCGACCGCCGCCTTGGTGACCACCGCCGAGCCGTTGTCCAGCAGGATCCGCCCGTCCGGCCTGAGCCGCTGGAAGGCGATCGCCGTGCGGATCTCCGGCATGTCGATGTGCGCCTTGGTGATCGCGATCGTGGGCCGGATGTCGACGCCCGCCTCGAGCTGCTCGCGGAACGCGTCGGCGACGACCGCGCCCCAGGGATCGATGGAGACGATGCGCTCGGCGTCCGCCCACTGCGGATGCGGGCCGATCGGGTCGGTGGGCGCGGTGTTGGTGAGGTCGGCGCGATGGTGGCGCTGCAGCGCGCCGGCGGCCACGGCCAGCGCCCGGTAGACGCCGTAGGAGCCCGAATGGGTGCCGATCACGTTGCGGCGCGCGCGGTCGGTGGTGGTGCCGACCACCGGGCCGCGCTCGGCGGGGGTGGCCGCGCCCCAGCGGATCGCCGGGGACCCGGGCGTGCCGGGCAGCGGATGCGAGGTGAGTCGGATGTGCCGTGGCGACGCGGCGTCGGTCGACATCGGGGAGGCTCCGGGCTGCAAAAAACCAGCGTAACGGGATTCCCCCGGGGTGTCGACGGACGTCCGTCGGCACGCGGCGCGCGTCCGCGCCCGGGGCTCAGCTCACCGGGTCGTCGCCGAAGGTCTCGAGGTCGTCGGCGAGCTCGACGAAGTCGCGGCGCAGCGCGCCCAGCGCGCTCGCGAACTCGTCGGCATCGAACGATCGCGGCTGGAAACACGAGCCGGCCGGCCGGGCCTGCGTCCAGGCGAAGACCTCGAGGCCGCGCACGCCGAGCAGCTGGCCGCTGATGCCGGCGGCCTGCGGCGACGCGAGGAAGGCCACGAGGTTCGCGACATGCGTCGCCGGCAGCGCCGCCGTGCGCTCGGCCCAGCGGGCGAGCGCATCGTCGGCGTCCGGACCCGCCCGGACCGCGCGCGTGCCCGCGAACGGCACCACCGCGTTGCAGGCGATCCGCGTATCGGCCAGCTCGAGCGCGAGCGTGCGCGTGAGGCCGACCAGCCCCGCCTTGCTCGCGGCCTCGCCGCCTCGGCCGGCGCGCCCGAACAGGCCGACGGCCGACGCGAGGTTGACGATCGCGCCCGGCCGGCGCCCGGCCCGCGCCTGCGCGCGCATCGGGCCGATCGCCTCCGACGCCAGCGCCCAGGGCGCGACGAGGTTGGTGCGCAGCATCCGCTCGAAGTCCGCGCGGCTGCCGGCGCCGACCGGCGCGTCGGCCTCGATCGCCGCGTTGTTGACCAGCAGGTCGACCGCACCGAACGCATCGAGGGCGGCGGTCACGATCTCGGCCGCGGCGCCCTCCGCGCCGACATCGAGCGCGAGGCCGACCGCGCCGGGCACGCGCATCGCGGCCAGCTCGGTGACCGCGGGATCCTCCGGACCGCCGTCCAGGGCCGCGCCGTTGTCGACGATCAGCACCTTCGCGCCGAGCAGACCCAGGGTCTGCGCCACCGCGAGCCCGATCCCGCGTGCGCCGCCGGTCACGATCGCCGCCCGCCCCGCCAACAGGTCCTGCATGGAGTCCTCTGCTAAGGTGTGCCGCCCCGGAGTGTGCCCCAAGTTGATCGAGCCATCCCCGCCCCCTGCCCCGTCCGGCACCGAGGCCGCCCCGCCCGGCGGCCGGCTGCTCCGCTACGCCGCCGTCGGCGGACTCGCGACCGCCGTTCATGTCGCGGTGCTCGGCGTGGCCGTCGAGGCGGCCGGTGTCGCACCCGGCTGGGGGTCCGCGGCCGGCGCCGTGGTCGGTGCGCAGGTCGCCTTCGTCGGCAACCGGACCTGGACCTTCGCGCACGCCGGGCCCGTCTGGCCCGCGTGGTGGCGGTTCATGGTGGCCGCCGCCGGCGGCGGCGCGCTCGGCGCGTCGATCGTCGCCGCCACCACCGCGGTCGGCCTGCACTGGCTGCCGGCGCAGGCGATCGCCACCGGCACGGTGCTGCTGGTGACCTTCGCGATCAACCGCCGATGGAGCTTCGGCAAGACACCGCGGTAGGCCGCCGGCCGCCCCACCCTCCGAAGGACGGATAATCCGCCCCATGATCCCCGTGTCCCCGCAGGCGGCCTGGTCGGCCGCCCCCTCCGCCCCGGCCGCCGGATACCGGGCCGACCGCGTGGCGTTCGCGCTGCTGGCCGCCGCGCTGGCCGTTGCCCTCGGCACCCGGCTGTGGCTGTCCGCCCACCTGCCGCTCGCCGACACCACCGAGGCCCGCTACGCCGAGATCGTCCGCGTCGGTCTGGAGCACGGCTTCTGGCTGATGCCCCACGCGACCGCCACGGAGCCGTTCTTCGCGAAGCCGCCGGCCTCCACCTGGCTGTCGATGCTGTCGGCGACGGTCTTCGGCGCCACCGAGGCGATGATCCGCCTGCCCTCGCTGCTGCTGATGGCCGCGATCGCGGTCCTCTGCGCGCGCCTGGCCACGCGCGAATCCGGAGCCGCCCCGCACGCCGGCCTGTGGGCCGCGGCCGTGGTGCTGCTCTCGCCGCTCGGACTGGTGATGGCCGGCGCGGTGATGACCGACGCGGTGCACCTGTTCGCGGTCACCGCGGCGATGGCGGGCGCGACCGCCGTGGTGGCCGGCGACGGCCGCCTGCGCGCCCGCGGCCTCTACCTGTTCTGGATCGCGATCGGCGCCGGCACGCTCGCCAAGGGACTGGCCACCGTCGCCCTCTCGGTGCTGCCGCTGGCGCTCTACGGGCTCGTCACCCGGCGCCCGTTCGCGCTCGCGCGGACCTTCCTCGCGCCGGGGCCGATCGTCGCCGCGGTGCTGGTCGCGCTGCCCTGGTACGTCGCGGCCGAGATCGCCTACCCGGGCTTCCTCAAGTACTTCATCGTCGGCGAGCACCTGCAGCGATTCCTCGAGCCGGGCTGGCAGGGCGACCGCTACGGCACCGCCCACCGCGAGGCGATCGGCACGATCTGGCTCTACGCGACGGCGGCCTTCGGGCCCTGGCTGCTGGCGGCGGCGGCCGCGGCGTTCTTCGCGTGGCGCCGGCCGGCGGCCGGGTCGGCCTACGCGCCCGGGGCGATCGGCCTCGGCTGGTGGGCCTGCTGGGTGCTGGCGCCGCTGCTGATGTTCACCTTCGCGCGCAACATCATCTGGACCTACGCGGCCACCGCGCTGCCGCCGCTCGCAGTCGCGCTCGGCGTGCTGCTCGCCCGCTCGCCCACGCGACGCGCGGTGGCCGGCGTCGCGCTGGCCTGGACCGTGGCGCTCGCGTCGGCCGCGCCGTGGGCGCTCGGCGCGGTCTCGCTGAACTCGGCGAGGACGCTGATCGCCGCGACCCCGTCGGTCGATCCGCAGGGGACGCTGCCGCTCACCGTGCCGGGGCGGATGCGCTTCTCCGGCGCCTTCTACTCGAAGGGCCGCGCCTGCGTCGCGTTCAACGCGGCGAGCGAGGCCGCCTGCGAGGCGGCCTCCGGCGGCGCCGGCCTTCGGATCCTCACCGTCGACGACGCGCGCCGCATGGTCGCATCCGGACTGGCCGAGCAGGTCGCGACCGACGGGCGCCACGCGCTCGTGCTCAGGCCGCCGCGCAACGGAACCCCGAAATGACTGCCCTGCCCCCCGAACCGGTCGTCCACCGGCCGGCCGACCCGCTGCTGTCGGTCGTGGTGCCGGCCTACCAGGAAGCGCCGGTGATCGGCGCGTTCGTCACCGAGGCCCAGGCCTTCCTGCCGTCGCTGGGGATGCGATGGGAACTCGTGGTGGTCGACGACGGCAGCCGCGACGGCACCGCGTCGCTCGCGCTGGCCGCCGGGCGTTCGCCCGCCGTCCGCGTCGTCCGCCTGTCGCGCAACTTCGGCAAGGAGGCGGCGCTGACCGCGGGCCTCGCGACCGCGCGCGGCGACGCGGTGGTGATGATGGACTGCGACTTCCAGCATCCGTTCGAGACCCTGCAGGACTTCGTCGCGCGCTGGCGGGAGGGCTACGACATGGTCTACGCGGTGCGCGCCGAGCCGCTCGCCGAGCCCGCCTCGAAGCGCGTGCTGCGCCGGCTGTTCCACCGCTTCGTCGGGCGGGACGACCGCATCGAACTGCCGATCGGCGCCGGCGACTTCCGGCTGCTCGACCGCAAGGCCGTCGACGCGCTGGCCCGTTTCCCGGAGCGCGAGCGGATGATGAAGGGCCTGTTCGCGCTGCTCGGCTTCCGCCAGACCTCGGTGCCCTACCGGCAGGCCGAGCGCTCGGCGGGGACCTCGAGCTTCGGGCTGCGACGCGTGGCGCGACTCGCGACCACCGGCGTCACCTCGTTCTCGGCGCTGCCGCTGCAGGCCTTCGGCGTGGCCGGCGTCGCGGTCTCCGCGGCGGCGTTCCTGTACGCGGCCTGGATCGTCTTCGAACGCATGGTCTTCGGGATGGCGATCGACGGCTTCGCGACGCTCGCGGCCGGCATGATGGTGTTCGGCGGGCTGCAGATGCTGTCGGTCGCGGTGCTGGGCGCCTACGTGAGCCGCATCTACCGCGAGGTGAAGGGCCGGCCGCTGTTCCTGATCGACCGGATCGACGAGGCCGCGCCGGTCGGCGTGCCCGAGCCCGCGCGGAGCGCGGAGCGCACGCCGTGAGCCCGCCGGCCTCCGCGCGCCGCGGCGTCGTGCTCTGCGCCGACGACTTCGCGCTCGGCGAGCCGGTCTCGTGGGCGATCGCCGAGCTCGCGGCCGCCGGGCGGCTGGGCGCGCTCGGCGCGATGACCGCGGGCGCGCGCTGGTCCGGCGCCTGGGCGCTGTTGCGCGACCTGCCCGCCGAGGTCTCGGTGGGCCTGCACGTGAACCTCGTCGAGGGACACGGCCTGTACGACGGCCAGGCGTTCGCCGGTCCGGCCGCGCTCGCGCTGCGCGCCTTCAGCGGCCGGCTCGACCGCGCCAAGCTCGCCGCCGAGATCGACGCCCAGTGGCGGGCCTTCGAGGACCGCAGCGGCCGCGCGCCGGACTTCGTCGACACCCACCAGCACGTCCACCTGCTGGCGCCGGTCCGCGAAGCGCTGCTCGACGCGATCGCCGCACGCGGCGGCCGCATCCCCGTCCGCTCGCTGTGGCCCGCGGTCGGCCCGGCCAACTCGCGGACCAAGCGCCTCGCGTTCCGCCTGCTCGGCGCGGCCGCGCTCGCCCGCCGGCTCGATGCGACCGGGCTCGCGGCCAACCGGGCGTTCGGCGGGCTGCAGGCCTTCGACTCGCCGGCCTCGGTCGAACACGACTGGCGGGAGATGCTGCGCGTGCTGCCCGACGGCGCGCTGGTCGCCTGCCATCCGGCGCTGTCGGCCGAACCGGGCGATGCGATCGGACCGTTCCGCGTCGCCGAGTACCGCTGGCTCGCTGGCGAGGCCTTCGCCGCGGCGAGCCGCGACGCCGGCATCGACTGGCGGCCCGGTCCGCGTGCCCGTCCGGACGGCGCGGAGGCCGCCGGCGCACCGGCGTGAGCGCGGGCGTGTCCGACGCCGCTCCGCCCGGCGCCCGTGAGCACGCGGCGTCGCCGCCGCGCCGGATCGCCCACATCGACATGGACGCGTTCTATGCGTCCTGCGAGCTCTCGCGCTATCCCGAGCTGCGCGGCGTGCCGATGGTGGTCGGCGGCCGCCGGACCCACGTGCCGCGCGTCGGTCCCGACGGCGTGCGCGAGTTCTCGCGCCTGCGCGACTACGCCGGACGCGGCGTGCTGACCACCGCGAGCTACGAGGCGCGCGCGCTCGGGGTGTTTTCGGCGATGCCGACGATGAAGGCCGCCCGGCTCGCGCCCGACGCGGTGCTGCTGCCCGTCGACTTCGACCTCTACCGACGCTTCTCGCGGCTCTTCAAGGACGCCGTCCGCTCGGTGGCGCCTGAGATGCAGGACGTGGGCATCGACGAGGTCTACGCCGACCTCACCACGATCGACGGCGAGTCCGAGGCGCTCGCACGCCGGATCAAGGCCGCCGTGCACGCCGCCACCGGCCTCACCTGCTCGGTCGGCGTGGCGCCGAACAAGCTGCTGGCGAAGCTGTCGTCGGAGATGAACAAGCCCGACGGCGTCACCGTGCTGACGATGGCCGACGTGCCGACCCGGATCTGGCCGATGCCCGCGCGCAAGATCAACGGCATCGGCCCGAAGGCGAGCGAGCGGCTCGCGACGCTCGGCATCGCGACCGTCGGCGAGCTCGCCGCGCGCGACGAGGCCTGGCTGGTCGAACACTTCGGACGCAGCTACGGCGCGTGGCTGCACCGCGCCGCGCACGGCCGCGACGACCGCCCGCTGGTGACCCGCGCCGACCCGGTGTCGATGAGCCGCGAGACGACCTTCGAGCGCAACCTGCACGCGGTCCGCGACCGCGAGGAACTGGGGACGGTCTTCACGCGGCTGTGCGAACAGCTCGCCGCCGACCTGCAGCGCAAGGGCTACGTCGGCCGGACGATCGGCGTGAAGCTGCGCTTCGACGATTTCCGAACCGTGACGCGCGACCAGACGCTGACCGAGCCGGTCGCCGACGCGGCCGCGATCCGACGCGCGGCCGGACGCTGCCTGAAGCGC
>JBAXJZ010000240.1:0-6665 GCA_037137595.1 Burkholderiales bacterium
CGCTCGGGTGGCCGTCGCGGTCCGCGCCGCCGACGGGGTCCGCGCGGGCGAGGCGGTCCTGCGGCGCGTGGAGACGGTCGCGGGGTCGGGCGCGCGACGGCGGGTGCGCGCCGGGGTGGGCGTGGCGGACATCGAGACCTCCTCGATCGTGCTCGGCGACGCCGACGAGGCGTCCCGTCGAACGGTACGCGGGGAGGGCGGGGGTCCGGCCCGGGCGCAGCGGTAAATGGCACGGCGCCCGGGCGGGCGTCGGGGGCGGGATCAGGCCTGCGAGCCTGCCTCCACGAGCACGGCCTCGGGCGCCTCGTCCCGCGGCGCGACGGCCGCGAGCGCGCGCTCGATCGGGATCGGCTCGCTGATCGCATACCCCTGGCTGTAGTCCACGCCCAGCTCCGTGACCCGACGCCTGAGCGCCGGCGAGCTCACGTACTCCGCCACCGTGCCGAGCCCGCGCCGCAGCGCGACCTGCACGATCGACGCGACGATGTCCGCGTCGGTCGGGTCCGTCTCGAGGTTGCGAACGAAGCTGCCGTCGATCTTCAGGTAGTCCACCGGCAGCTTCTTCAGGTAGTCGAAGGTCGACAGTCCGGTGCCGAAGTCGTCGAGCGCCACCCGGAAGCCGAGCGAGCGCAGGTGCGCGATCGACTCGGCCGCCTGGATCGGGTTGAGCAGCTCGCCGCTCTCGGTGATCTCGAACGCGAAGCGCGCCGCCGGCAGGCCGCGCGAACGCAGCGCGGTGATCGCGAAGTCGGCGAAGCCTGGATCCGCGAGGCTCGTGGCGCTCAGGTTGATCGCGCACTTGGCGGTGCGCGCGAGCGCGTCCGGGTGCGCGACGAACCAGTCGAAGACGCTGCCCACCACCGCGCGGTCGAGGTCGACCGCGAGGTCGGCCGCGGCCACCGCCGGGATGAACTCCGCCGGCGGGATCAGCGTGCCCGCCGTGTCCAGCAGCCGCACCAGCACCTCGACGTCGTGGCCGTCGAGCGCGCAGTCCGGGCGGTTCGGAGCGAGCGGCTGCGCGAGCAGCAGCAGCCGGCGCGAGAGGATCGCCTCGCGGACCCGCTCCGTCGTCTCCACGCCCGCGCGGTGCCGCGCGAGCAGCCCGTCGTCCACCGTGGCCACCCGCAGCGCGCGCTCCACCCGCAGGCCGGCGTCGCGCACCGCGTCGCGCAGCGCGATGCGCAGCACGTCGGCGTGCAGGTCGCGCCGCGGCGGCACCCAGATCGCGCCGATCGCCGGCGACAGCTGCATCGTCACCGAGCCGGCGGCGATCCGCGTGGCCGCGAGCTCGACCAGCAGCGCCTCGGCCGCCCGTTCGAGCGCCGCCACGTCCTTGCCCGACCAGATCGCGACGAACCGGTCCGGCTCCGGGCGCGCGAGCGATTCCACGCCGGGCATCTCGGCGAGCGCGCGCCGCAGGCTCGCGATCACCCGCGCGGCGTCGGCCTCGTCGAGCAGGTCGACCGCGGCGTCGAGGTTGCGCAGCCGTACCCCGATCAGCCCGAAGCCGTGGATCGAGCCGTCGCCCAGGCGCGCCTCGAGCAGCGAGGCGAGCCCGCGTGCGTTCGCCAGCCCGGTGGCCGGGTCCTCGTGCGCGGCGCGTGCCACCGCGTCGAGTGCGGCCCGCCGGTCCGTGGAGATCGCCTGCAGCACCTGCGCGAGGCCGGTGCCCGAGAACACCACGAGCGCGCCGGTGAACAGGCCCACGCTCATGTCGACGTGCCCCGATTCGTTGAGGCTGCACAGCGCGTTGACCGTGAGCAGCAGCGTCGCGCAGCCCACCAGCGTCCAGTGGCTGGTGAGCGCGTCGCGCCGGATCGCGCAGAAGGCCGCGAGCGGCAGGAAGAGCTGCGTGGTGGCGCGCGCGTAGGCCGGCTCGCCGAGCAGGATCAGGCCGACGCCGACGAGCGCGAGCACGACCGCGGCGCCGAGCGTCATGACGTCGATCTGCGGCATCCGGCGTCCTGTCGGCGCGCGCAGCAGCGCGTCGATCGCCGGCGCGAAGAGCAGCACGCCCAGGCTCTCGACGAGCCAGTAGCCGACGAAGATCGCCACCGGCGACTCGTGCTCGAACGGGGCCGACAGGCTCAGCCCCGCCGCGCCGAGCAGCGCCGCGACCGGGGCGCCGATGCCGAGCGTGACCCCGTAGAGCACCAGCAGCCTCCGCAGCCGCGTCCCCTGCCGCGCCTCGACCTGCGGCGTGCGGAGCAGCCGCCGCATCACCGAGACCGCGGCCAGCGGTCCGAGCAGCGCGGCACCCGTGGCGCACCCGACGAGCACCGGGTCCGCGCCGTACTGCCCGAGCGCGAAGGCGACCACGCCGGTCGTGGCGGCGAGCAGGCCGCGGATGCCCAGCGCCAGCATCGCGCCGTAGGCGATGCCGGCCGGCGGCCAGACCAGGGACAGCTCGCCGCCGGAGAAGGCGGCAAGCCGCGACAGCCAGGCGCCGGCGAAGGCGGCGAGCGCGATCGCGAGCAGCACGAGCGGCGAGACGAGGGGTCGGCCGTCGATGGCGCCGAGCCCGTCCCTGTCCTGATTACATGGCGGTCGCATGGCGACGTTGTCGGCGGATGGCCCGGCGTGTTGAGGGGGTGGGGGACGAACGGCCGAGCCGGCGGATCGGAACGCCGCCGCGCCGCATTCGGAGGCGGTCGCCTTGACCCTCGCGGCGGGCCCTCCCAGACTCGACCGGTCCGGCCCGCGACGACGGGCGACACACCGATGACACGGGGAGAGCGCCGACGATGCGCATCGCGAGCGTGCAGATGAACAGCGGCCCCGACGTGGCCGACAACGTGGCGCGCGCCTGCGCCCACGTGGCCGAGGCCGCGGCCCGCGGCGCGACCCTCGTCGTGCTGCCCGAGTTCTTCAACAACCTCTTCTTCGCCCAGTACCGCGACGTGCGCTGGTTCGAGGCGGCCGAGCCCGACGACGGCCCGACGATGACCGCGATCCGCGAGGCCGCGCGCCGTCATCGCGTCGCGGTGATCGCCACCGTCTACGAGCGCGTGGAGGCCGGCCTCTACTACGACACCGCGATCCAGGTGGACCGCGACGGCGAGACCGTCTTCAAGTACCGCAAGACCCATCCGGCCGGCGTGATGAGCCTGGAGAAGCTGTACTTCCGCTACGGCTCGCGGTTCGGCACCTACCGGCTGGACGACTGGAAGGTCGGCATCGGCATCTGCTACGACATGGCGTTTCCCGAGACCGCGCGCTCGCTCGCGGTGGAGGGGGCCGAGCTGCTGATCGCGCCCTATGCCACGCCGCGCGTCCACATGTTCCAGGAGCTGCTGCGCACCCGCGCCTTCGAGAACGGCTGCTACCTGCTGGCCGCGAACAAGGTGGGCCGCGAGGGGGACTGGGACATGGGCGGCGGCAGCCTGATCGTGGACCCCGAGGGGCGCGTGCTCGCGTCGGCGGACAACACGAACGAGGCGCTGCTGGTGGCCGACATCGACCACGCGGTGCTGGAGCGCGCGCGGATCGCGTTCCCGAGCCGGCGCGATCGGCGGCCGGACCTGTACGGGGCGGTGACGCGGGAAGTGGATCCGGAGCGTTGAGGCGCGGGGGGCGTGCGATGAAGCGGACGATGAAGCGGATGACAACGCCGACGACGGGGCTCGCGACCCGGCGCGGCGTGATCGCCGCGGCGGCGATCGGGCTCGGCGTCGGGGCCGGTCTCGGTTCGACGCGCGTGTTCGCGCAGGGGCAGCCGGCCTGGCCCGAGCGCCCGCTGCGCCTGGTGGTGCCGTTTCCGCCGGGCGGGCCGGTGGACGCGGTGGCGCGCGTGGTGGCGCCGCGGCTCGCGGCCTCCCTCGGCCAGCCGGTGACCGTGGAGAACCGCGCCGGTGCCGGCGGCATCGTGGGCGCCGAGCACGCGGCGCGGGCGCCCGCCGACGGCTACACCGTGTTCGTCTGCTCGATCGGGCATGCGGTGCTGCCGAGCCTGAACGCGAAGCTGCCCTACGACTTCGCGCGCGACTTCGTCCCGGTGTCGATGGGCGCGATCTTCCCGATCGTGGTGGTCGCGCATCCGTCGGTGCCGGTGACCTCGCTGGCCGACCTGGCGGCGTACGCGAAGGCGAATCCGGGGAAGCTGTCCTTCGGGTCGGCCGGCAACGGCGGCGGCACGCACCTCGCCGGCGAGCTCTTCAAGACCCTGACCGGCACCGACCTCGTCCATGTGCCCTACAAGGGCAGCGCGCCCGCGATGACCGACGTGCTGGGCGGGCAGATCCAGCTGATGTTCGCCGACGCGCCGACCGCCGTGCCGCAGGTGACCGCGGGCAAGGTGAAGGCGCTGGGCGTGGCGCAGGCGGCCCGCTCGCCGCTGCTGCCGGAGGTGCCCAGCGCGGGCGAGGCGGGGCTGCCGGGGTACGACGCGTATTCGTGGTCCGGGTTCCTGGTGCCGACGGGGACGCCTGCGGAGGTGGTGCGGCGGCTGAACGCGGAGATCGTGAAGGCGCTGGGGGCGCCCGAGGCGCGCGAGGCGCTGCTCGCGCGCGGCGCGGAGCCGCGGGCGGGGACGCCGGAGGCGTTCGCGGGCTTCGTGAAGGCGGAGATGGAGAAGTGGGGGCGGGTGGTGAGGGTGAACGGGATCAAGGGGGACTGAGGCCGGCGGGTGACGGGATGGCCGAGCTGAGGTGCCGGAGCACGCCGACCGGACCTCGAAGCCATGCTTGTTAAAACAGGCACAATCTCATATTGTGCCTGTCATGGCACGCTTGAAGTCCCTATCACTCACGTCGGAGCCGGCGCTGGAGCAGATCCGGCAGCTCGGGGCGAGGCTGCGCGCGGCGCGGGTTGCCCGGAGGCTTCGCCAGGTCGACGTCTGCGCGAAGGTCGGTCTGTCGCGCAGCACGCTGGAGGCGGTCGAGCGCGGCGAACCGACGACCGCGATGGGTGCCTACGTGGCGCTGCTGTGGCTCTACGGGCTGAACCGGGAGCTGGACATCCTTGCCGACCCCGGCCTGGACCGTCAGGGGCTCGCCCTGCAGTACTCGCTGGAGAACAGGCGGGTCCGGGTCGCAGCCGCCGACGCGGCGGACGACGACTTCTGAGAGGCGCGAGGTGACGGCCACCGTCTACGTCTGGCAGCACCTGCCCGGCCGGTCGGCGCCCGTTCTCGCGGGCCGCTTCCGCTGGTCACGCACATCGGCGGGATCGGGACGCGGCGAGTTCCGGTACGCGGCGGGCTATCCGGGGGAGATGGGGGCGCTGCCACTGGATCCGATCGTGCTGCCGCTTTCGGCCGGCCGACGCGGACACCTCCGGGACCGCGCTCGACGCGCAGGCGCTGCAGCGGATGCTGACCGCATCGGGCGGCGCGAGGCCGAAGCTCACCGTGGAGCACGACGGTGCGTTGTGGCTCGCGAAGTTTCCGAGCGCCCGGGATCCGCGAAGCGAGCCGTCCGTTCCGGCGCTCGAGTGTGCGGTGCTGGATCTGGCGCAGCACGCAGGGCTGACCGTGCCCCGGCACGAACTGGTGCGGGTCCGTGACCGTGACGTGCTGCTGATCGAGCGCTTCGACCGCAGCCCGATCGTGCGCAGCGACGGCTCGCCGGTCGAGGCTGCGTGGGCCCGGCACCGATATGCCAGCGCCCGTACGCTCCTCTGGAGCGAACCCGAGGGCGCGCGCTACTCGGCCACGGGCTCCTACCCTGTTCTGGCGACGCAGCTGGCGCGCTGGTCGGCCGATGCCGAGGCTGACCGGCTCGAGCTCTTCCGGCGGGTCGCGTTCAACTGCCTGGTCAGCAATACCGATGACCACGACCTCAATCTCGGCATGGTCGATGCCGGCGGGGGGTTCCGGCTCGCGCCGGCCTTCGATCTGGTTCCCCAGCCGGTCACGACCGGCCGGCAGTACCTCGCGATGGTGATCGGGGCGGACGGTGCGGCCGCGACGCGCGCCAACCTGCTGAGCTCGGCGCCTCGGTTCGGACTGACGGCGGACGATGCGGCCGACCGGCTCGATGCGATGGTCGCCGCAGTCGGTCACGGGTGGAGAGCCTGTCTGTCCGGGCGGGGCATCTCCGATGTGCATCTCGAGCGTCTTGCGCCGCGTTTCGTGCCCGGGCACTTCCTCTGACCGGCGGTCGCGGCGACGCGCGTTCGCCCTGCAGTTCACGGTCGCGCGCCGGGCCATTCGCCGCGATGTCGGCAGCGCCACCCCGCGTGACTGAAGCCCCGGTCCGGTACAGTCGACCATCCGACCGTCGTCGCCCACCGCGCCCGTGACGCTTCCCCGCGGCCTCTACGAGACCCTGCTGACCGAGGCGCTCGCCGCGCATCTCGGCGCGCTCGGTCCGCGCCGCCAGGCGAGCGTCGAGCCGCTGCGCGATCCCGACGCCGCCGATCGCCTCGCGCTGCACGTCGCGCAGCTGGTCGAGCGCGTCGTCGAGGGCCTGCCCGAAGGCGAACGGGCCCGGCGCGGCGCGCGGCTCGCCCGCGCGCTGATCGGGCAGCTGGTCGATGCGATGGGCACCGAGGGCGTCGCGGACGAGGCCGTGAATATAGACCTGGCGGAAGGGCACTTGCTTGGTGCAATAGAGGCCCATCACCATCATGCGGGCGACCCAGAAGAAGATGATGTCGAAGCCGGTGATGAGGACGGAGGTGGGGTAATACTTCTTCAGGTCCTCGGTTTCATCGGGCCAGCCGAG
>JBAXJZ010000241.1:0-6614 GCA_037137595.1 Burkholderiales bacterium
TCGCCGAAGGCAAGGCGATGCGCAACCGGGTGGCGCGCGACGCGGTGTCCGGCTGGCTGCCGCACCCTCGGCGCGCCGACCCGGTCGAGCTGCTGATCGCCAGCAGCCACGGGCGCGTGCCGGAACTCGTGCCGATCCGGTACGGCCGGATGCTCGCCAGCCCCTTCGCGTTCTTCCGCGGCGCGGCCACGGTGATGGCGCACGACGAGTCGTTCATCCCGGTCACCGGCCAGCAGGTGGTGGCCTGCGGCGACTGCCACCTGATGAACTTCGGCGGCTTCGCGTCGGCCGAGCGCCGCCTGGTCTTCGACATCAACGACTTCGACGAGGTCTCGGTCGCACCCTGGGAATGGGACGTGCTGCGGCTCGCGGCCAGCTTCGTGATCGCCGGGCGCGCGAACGGCTTCCGCGACGCGGACGCCCGCGAGGCCGCCTGGACGGCCGCGCAGTCGTACCGCACGAACATGGCGCGCTACGCCGAGATGCCGGTGCTGCAGGCCTACTACGAGTCGATCGACCTCAAGCGGCTGATGCTCACCGAGGAGACCGACGAGGAGATGCGCGCGTTCAACCGCAAGCGGATCCGCAAGGCGCAGCGCGAGTCGGCGCACCTGCGCGAATACGCGCGGCTCGCGGTGGAATCGGGCGGCGAACCGCGGATCCGCGACGAGCCCCCACTGATCTTCCACGACACGGACATGGCGCGGCAGAAGGGCTTCCGCGAGATGGTCGAGCGGATGCAGGCCGAGTACGCCGCCTCGCTGCCGCTCGAGCGGCGGCTGCTCTTCGACCGCTACCGGCTCGCCGACGTCGCCATCAAGGTGGTGGGCGTGGGCAGCGTGGGCACGTACTGCGGCGTGGCGCTGATGGTGTCGGGCAACGGCGACCCGCTCTTCCTGCAGTACAAGGAGGCGCGCCCGTCGGTGCTGGAACCCTACTGCGGCCGGCTGCCCTTCGCGCACGACGGGGCACGGGTGATCTTCGGGCAGCGGCTGCTGCAGGCAGGCGGCGACATCTTCCTGGGCTGGACCACCGGCGGCTTCACCGGCCGGCACTTCTACGTGCGGCAGCTGCGCGACGCGAAGATCAAGCCCACGGTGGAGATCATGAAGCCGGCCAACCTGCGCACCTACGCGTCGGCCTGCGGCTGGGCACTGGCGCGCGCGCACAAGCGCACGGCCGACGCGGTGATGCTCACCGGATACCTCGGCACGAGCACGGCCTTCGAGGACGCGGTGGCCGCGTTCGCGGCACGCTACGCGGACTGCAACGAGCGCGACCACGCGGCGCTGGTGGCCGCGGTGCGAGCCGGGCGACTGGAGGCGCGGGTCGACGCCTGACCCCTCCGGAGCCCCTTCGATGCGCACCTGGCTGATCGCCCTCGTCCTGTCCACCGTGCATGCTGCGGCGATGGCCATCGAGGAACCGGACTACCGGGTCGAACGGCGGCTCGACGGCGCCGACGTCGAGCTGCGCCGCTACGCGCCCTACGTCGTCGCGCAGGTGCGGGTCGAGGGGCCGGCGGACCGGGCCGACGGCGAGGGCTTCCGCGCGCTCGCCGGCTACATCTTCGGGAAGAACAAGGGCGAGCGTCGGCTGGAGATGACCGCGCCGGTCACCCGGGCGGCCGAACCGGTGAAGCTCGAGATGACGGCGCCGGTCACCCGCAGCCCGGACGCGGCCGGCTACGTCGTGCAGTTCGTGCTGCCCAAGGGGGTCTCGCTGGAGACGGCGCCCGAACCGCTCGACCCCCGCGTGCAGCTGCGCGAGGTGCCCGGCGCGCTCGTCGCCGCGATCCGCTACTCGGGCACCTGGTCGCAGGCGAACTACGAGACGCACCTGGAGCGGCTGCAGGCGGCGCTGCGCGCGGCCGGCATCGGCTGGACCGGCGAGCCGACCCTGTCGCGCTACAACGGGCCGATGACGCCGTGGTTCATGCGACGCAACGAGATCTGGCTGACGGTGGAGGGGGCGCAGCGCTGACGGCGCCCGCGGGCCGCGCCGCGGCTAGAGCACGCTGTCGACGCCGCCCAGGGCGGGCGCCCAGATGATCCGCAGCTCGCCGCGGCTGACGGTGAGGCCCACCCGCTTCGCCTCGGTCAGCGCCGCCTCGATCAGCTCGACGTCGCCCAGCTCGGCGTGCTCCGGCCCGGTCAGGATGACCGTGTTCGAATTGACGAGCGAGACGACCCGGTAAGGGCACTGCGAAGGATGAGGCACCACCAACTCCGATGGGCGAACTGCCCATTTCGCCCATGATGCACAACCGGCTTGGGTGTGGGAAGCCCCCGGGGGTCATCTCTTTCGTGGGCGATTACCGTGGATGGAGGATCCCGGCACGGAAGCGGCGCCAGTCGCCGTCGGCGATCCGCGGGCCCAGCGGGATGGTCTCGCCCGCCACGTAGGTCCAGCACAGGCGGGTCGCGCCGCCGTCGGCCTCCTCGGCGCGGATCAGCGTGCGGTGGTAGAGGCGGTCGTCGCGGCCGTAGCCGCCGAAGTCCTCGAGCGCGTCCAGCGGACCCAGCGCGGCCTCGATGTCGACGGGCTGGGCGACCTCGCCGACCACCCGGTGTGCCGGGTCCAGCACCATCACCGGATACGGCGAGCCGGTCTCGTGCAGCGAGCCCGCGACCCGCGCCGGCGCCACCCGGCGCAGCGGCTGGCCGTGCAGCACGTGGGCGTTCGACTCGCCGCGCAGCAGGGTGCCGTAGACGAACACCGCGTCCACGTCGAACGCGCCCGCGGCGCCCCCGGCGGCCGCGTGCAGCGGCGCCGGATCGTGACCGAACCGGTCGTAGCCGCGCAGCACCGTGGCCACGTAGTCGCTGGCAGGCACCTGGTGCGCGCACCGCCTGGACTCGGTCACGACGTAAGTGATCGCTCGCGTCAGACGGCCGTCGGGGAGGACGAGCTCCACCTCGCGGCGGGCGTAGGCGCCGGTGGCCACGCCCTCCTTCTCGTCGAGCGCGGCCCAGCCCTCGGGGCTCGCCTCGAACAGCGCGCCCTGGACGACGCTGCCGCGGCGGGGCCGGACGTCGAGCGCACCGGCCCGGCGACGCAGGGAGAAGTAGCCGAAGGACAGGGCATGGTCGGGCAGCAGCGCCGGGCCGATCGGCCGGACGTGGCCGGCGTCCAGGCCGCGGCCGACGAGCCAGGACTCGAGCTCGGCCGCGCAGAGGTTGGAGCCGTAGGCGAAGCAGGGCAGGTCGGCACGCATGGCGTCGGATCGGGGAACGGCAGGGGACCGGTCAGAGCCGCTCGGAGCGGTCCGCTCGGCCTCGGGCGAGTTCGGCGGGGTACTTCAGTGCGTTGATCGCCATCTTCCGGCGGGCGGCGTCGGCGAGGTCCACGCCGAGCCGGTCGGCCAGGCGGATCAGGTAGAGCAGCACGTCGGCCAGCTCCATCCGGACCGCCTCGAGGGTCTCGGGCGGCAGTTCGGCGGCCTCGGACTGGGCCTCGGTCAGCCACTGGAAGGGCTCGAGGAGCTCGCCGGCCTCGACGACCAGGGCGGCGGCGAGGCTCTTGGGGGCATGGAAGCGGTCCCAGTCGCGCTCGGCGGCGAAGACGCGCAGCGCGTCGCGGAGCTCGGCGAGCGGGTCGGCGGGCGGAGCGGGATCGGCGGGCGCGGGGCTCATCCGCGGCACCCTATCACGGCCGGCGGGGCCGTCCGGCGGGAGGCGGGACCGTGCACCGGGGACCGGGGACGGCCCGCGGGGCGGCGCGGCGGGCGGAGCCGCCCGGCCGCCGTGTCAATGCAGCGCGAGGATCAGGCCGGTGGCGGCGAGCTGGGTGACGCCCAGCCCGACCGCGACCAGGATCGCGAAGCGGCGCTGGCGCTCCACGCGGCGCACGATCGTGCGCTCCAGGCGCTCCAGACGCCGCTCGGACTCGATCCGCGCCTCGCGCAGGTCGCGCTCCAGGTCCTCGCGCAGGCGCAGGTTGGCCGCCACCGAGGCGTTCGACAGCGCGTCGACCTGCTCGCGCTGGCCGAGCGACAGCGACCGCACGGCGACGACCACGCCGTCGAGGTCCTCGCGGCAGGACGCCAGGCCGTGCATCGCGGCGGCGATCCGCGGGTCCGGCGCCGGCTCGCGGGCCGCCGCGCGGTCGACACGCGCCTGGATGGCGCCCAGACCGTCGTGCAGCCAGCGGCGCAGGTCGGTGCGCTGCGCGGCGAGCTCATCGCGCATCGCCTGCATCTGCTGGCGCTGCATCACGATCGTGTCCTCGAGGCGGCGCTGCAGGTCCGCCACGTCCGGCGGCGCGGCGCGCTCGGCGGGTGCGGTCGCTTCGTCGTCGGCCTCCGGGCCGAAGGGATCGTCGCCGTCCAGCCGGGCGAGGAAGCGCTCGATGCGGCCGTCGACGTCAGCGAGGCCGAGCGGCGTGCCGCCGAACACCGGGTCGGGACGCGCGCCGAAGGAGATCGGCTTCGTCGCCGGGGAGTCGGTCCGCGTCTCGGCCGTCGTCGTCGTCTCGTCCCACACCGCTGCCATGTCCCGCCTCGTCCGTGCACGCCGCCTCGCGTCGGCGCTCCCCCCGGGAGCGCCCCGCACGCGCCCGGCCGGCGTGCGCGGACCGGGCACGACGGAGGCTGCCGGCGACGGGTCGGAGGCTCCAATCGGTGCGGCCGAACGGTCGAGGGCGGCCGTCGGGCGGCCTCAAGTCCGTGACTGAGTTCCTTAGGCGACGAGGCCGGCCGGGGGCGCGGCCGGCCGACGGTTCAGGCGCCGAAGCGCGCCGCCACGCGGCGCTGGGCCGCCGACGGCTCGCCGTACGCCACCAGCCGGACGTCGAGGCCCAGGCCGCGGACCCGCTCGAGCGCGTGGCCCTGCGCGGCCTCGATCCAGGCCTCGTCGTTGCCGAACGCGCCGCCGCCCAGCTGCGTGAGCAGCACGGTCCGCGAGCCGCGTTCGGCCGCGTTGATCACCGCCGCCCAGAGCGTGGCCTCGTAGGCGGCCTCGAGGATCAGCGTGGCGAAGCGCGCCCAGCGGCTCGCGGGCACGCGGGTGTAGGCCACCGGCAGCGCCGAGCAGAAGACCTGCGACACGCGCGGCCGCGGCGCGGGCAGCTCGGTGACCTCGACGTCCCAGTGCGTGCCCACGCGCAGCAGCGCACGCAGCGCGTCGATCGCCACGGGCGTGGCGGCGGCGAGGCGCGCGTCGATCCGCGCGAGGCCCTCGCCGCTGCACAGCGCGTAGCCGTTGCGCATGGTCCAGAGCGTGCCGTCCTGGTTGCCGAGCGCCAGGCCGAGATCGCGCAGGCAGTCGATCTGTCGATCGCGGGTCTGGCCGTGCGCGCCCCCGACCTCGGCGAAGTAGTTGCGGTAGATGGTGGCCGCGCCGGCGGCGATGGCACAGGCCGGGCCTTGCGTGCGGTCGAATTCGTAGCGGCCCACGCCGTCCTCGGGCGTGACCTCGGGGCCGACCATCTCGAGCAGGTTGAACTGCGAGGCGACCTGGAAGAGCGCGTCGCGGCAGGACGGATCGCGGTGCAGGGCTCGCACGTCGGCGGATTCGCAGCGCACGCGCAGCGTGCCTTCGAGCGCGCCCCGATGCGGCGCGGCGCGCTGGCGCAGCTGCGCGAGCGTGGGCGTCTCGAGCAGGCCCACGCGCCACGACGCGCCGTTCGCGCGCGACCGCAGCACGTCGCCGTCGAGCTCGAGGCGTGCGCGCGTGGAGGCCCAGTCCACCTCGTCGAAACCGGCGAGCGCGTGGAACCAGTCCTTGGGGTCGGTACGGTGCGACATGGGCCCATCATGCCGCGTTCGGGGCTCGCGCGGTGAGCCTTTCGTCCGCCGTCATGCCGCGGTCACGAAGCCCGCGCGGCGCGCGGCGGATGCCTCGCGCACGGCCCGCGCGCGCTCGTCCGGAGCTGTCGTGGACGGGTGTCGCGCGCGGTGCCCGGATGTGATGCGGAACGCGCGGTCGACGTGCTCCCGAGGCGATGCGATGCTGGACACGACACGAACCGTCCACGACACGAAGGCACACGACATGGCGATCTTCGAACTCCGCACCTACGACATCGTCGTCGGCAAGATGGCCGACTGCATCGCGCTCTACCAGGCCGAGGGCTGGCCCGCGTTGCAGAAGCATCCGGCGCGGCTCGTCGGCTACTTCACCGGCGACATCGGCGCGATGAACCAGATCGTCCATCTGTGGAAGTTCGAGGACGACGCCGACCGGCGTGCATTCTGGAAAGGCGTCTTCGCCGATCCCGAGTTCATGGCCTTCGCCGCGAAGTTCCGGCCGATGATCCGCGAGCAGCAGAACAAGCTGCTGCTGGCCGCGCCCTGGGGCCCGACCCCGTGACGGCCGCGGCCTGTCGGTGACCGGCACGAGCCTGCGGCCGGCCTGGCCCGGCCTCGCGGTGGTGGGGCTGGGCGCGTCGATCGTGCCGCTGGACTTCGCGGTGAACCTCGCGTTCCCCGCGATCACCGCGGCCTTCGAGCTGCCCACCGACGCGATCCGCTGGGTCGCGGTCTGCTACGTGCTGGTCTACGGCAGCCTGATGCTGGGCTTCGGTGCGCTCGGCGACCGCATCGGCTACCTGCGGGTGTTCCGCGCCGGGCTCGCGCTGGGTGCGGTGGCCTTCACCGCGTGCGCGCTCGCGCC
>JBAXJZ010000242.1:0-6595 GCA_037137595.1 Burkholderiales bacterium
CGCGTTGAAGGACAGGCCGGGCGGCAGCATCAGGCCCTTCTGCGAGCCGGCCACCGTCACGTCCACGCCCCACTCGTCGTGCCGGTACTCGACCGACCCCATCGACGAGATGGTGTCGACCATCAGCAGCGCCGGGTGCTTCGCCGAATCGATCGCGCGGCGCACCGCGGCGATGTCCGAGGTCACGCCGGTGGACGTCTCGTTGTGGACCACGCACACCGCCTTGATGCGGTGCTGCGGGTCCGCCGCGAGCCGCTCGTGGACGCGCGCCGCGTCGACGCCGCTGCGCCAGTCGCCGGCGATGAACTCGGGGACGAGGCCCAGCCGCTCGGCGAGCTTCTTCCACAGCGACGCGAAGTGGCCGGTCTCGACCATCAGCACGGCGTCGCCGGGCGACAGCGTGTTGACCAGCGCCGCTTCCCAGGCGCCGGTGCCGGAGGCCGGATAGATCACCACCGGACCGGTCGTGCCGAACACCGGGCGGATGTCCTTCAGCACCTTCAGGCCGAGCTTCTGGAACTCGGGGCCGCGGTGATCGATGGTGGGGTGGTCGATCGCGCGCAGCACGTCGTCGGGCACGTTGGTGGGCCCGGGGATCTGCAGGAAGTGCCGCCCCGAGGGGTGCGAGTTGAGCTCGAGCATGTCGCCTCCGTTTTGCATACAATATGCGAATCGACGGGGTCGTGCAACGCGGGCGACGATTGCGTCGGGGTTTTTCGTGCCATCCGGCCGCCACGTTCCTGCCCGAATCGTATGCAACTCGACGCCGACGCCTCCACCGACCTGCCGCCCGGGCTCGCGGCGCTCGACCGCCGCGTGCTGCACGAGGCGGTGGCCGAGACGCTGCGCGCGCTGATCGTCGAAGGCACGCTCGCGCCGGGAGCGCACCTGAACGAGCGCCTGCTCTGCGAGCGGCTCGCGGTCTCGCGCACGCCGCTGCGCGAGGCCTTTAGAACGCTCGCGGGCGAGGGGATCGTCGAGCTGCTGCCCAACCGCGGCGCGGTGGTGGCGACGCTGTCGCGCGAGGACGTGGAGCACGCGTTCGAGCTGTTGTCGGCGCTCGAGGCGCTGGCCGGCGAACTTGCCGCCGTCCGCGCGACGGCCGTCGAGCGCGACGAGCTGCGCGCGCTGCACTTCGAGATGCTCGCCGCGCACGCACGCCGCGACCTGCCCGCCTACTACCGGCTCAACAGCGCGATCCACCGTCGGTTCGTCGACTGCGCGCGCAACCCGATGCTCGCCGAGACCTACGCGCGGCTGAACGCCCGGCTGCAGGCGCTGCGTTTCCGCTCGAACCTGAACCGCGACAAGTGGGATGCGGCCGTGGCCGAGCACGCCGCGATGATCGACGCGCTCGAGGCCGGCGACGGCGCCCGGCTCGCCGCGGTGCTGCGCGGGCATCTCGACCACAAGCGGGCGACCGTGCTCGCGCAGCTCGACGCCGCGGACGATGTCCCCGCGCGCGAGGAGGCCCTCCGATGAACGCTCCCGAACGGATCGACGGCGCCCGCCGCGTCTTCCTGTCCCCGCGGCTCGCCCGCAACGACCTCGCCACGCGGCTGCGTCGCGAGATGCAGGGCGACGTGCTGTTCGACGCGGCCTCGCGCGGCCGCTACTCGACCGACGCGTCGGTCTACCAGGTGGAGCCCATCGGTGTCGCGGTGCCGCGCACCGAGGCCGACCTCGCGATCGCGCTCGACGTCGCGCGCGACCTGAAGGCGCCGGTGCTCGCGCGCGGCGGCGGCACCTCGCAGTGCGGCCAGACGATCGGCCCCGCGCTGGTGATCGACCACTCGAAGTGGCTGAACGGCGTGGTGTCCTTCGACGCCGAGGCCGCGCGGCGCGACCCGGCGAACGCCACCGTCACCGTGCAGCCCGGCATCGCGCTCGACGCGCTCAACGCCTTCCTGAAGCCGCACGGCCTGTGGTTCCCGGTCGACGTGTCGACCTCGGCTCAGGCGACGCTCGGCGGCATGGCGGGCAACAACTCCTGCGGCTCGCGCTCGCTCGCCTACGGCAACATGGTCCACAACGTCGTGGGCATCGACGCGATCCTCGACGACGGCACCGAGGGCTGGTGGGGCACCTTCACCCGCGGCGACGGCTCGGCGGGCGACATGAGCCTGTCGAACCAGCGGATCCGCGACATCGTCAGCGGCCTGCACGCGATCGCCGACCGCGAGCGCGACGAGATCCGCCGCGTCTGGCCGACCGTGATGCGGCGCGTGGGCGGCTACAACCTCGACGTCTTCGAGCCGCGCTCGGAGCGGCCGTACACCGCCGACGGCGGGCTCAATCTCGCCCACCTGCTGGTGGGCTCGGAGGGCACGCTGGCGTGGACGAAGCGGATCACGCTGAAGCTCTCGCCGCTGCCCGGCGCGAAGGTGCTGGGCGTGGTCTCGTTCCCGACCTTCCGCGCCTCGATGGAGGCCGCGCGCCACATCGTGACGCTCGGCCCGGTCGCGGTGGAACTGGTCGACCGGACGATGATCGAGCTGTCGCGGCTGAACCCGGCGTTCCGGCCGACGATCGACTCGGCGCTGGTGGGCGAGCCGCAGGCGGTGCTGCTGGTGGAGTTCGCGGGCGAGACCCGCGACGCCCAGCTCGCCAGGCTCGCGCGGCTGCACGAGCTGATGGCCGATCTCGGCCTGCCCGGCAGCGTGGTCGACCTCGCCGACGACGCACGCCAGAAGGCGCTGTGGGAGGTCCGCAAGGCCGGCCTGAACATCATGATGTCGATGAAGGGCGACGGAAAGCCCGTCTCCTTCATCGAGGACTGCGCGGTGCCGCTCGAGCACCTCGCCGACTACACGTCGCGCCTCACCGAGGTGTTCGAGCGTCACGGCACGCAGGGCACGTGGTATGCCCACGCGTCGGTGGGCACGCTGCACGTGCGGCCGATCCTCGACCTGCGCGAGCACGGCGGGGGCGCCGCGAAGATGCGGGCGATCGCCGAGGAGGCCGCCGCGATGGTCCGCGAGTACAAGGGCGCGTTCTCCGGCGAGCACGGCGACGGGCTGGTGCGCAGCGAGTGGGTCGCCTGGCAGTTCGGCCCGCGGATCGTCCGCGCGTTCGAGGAGGTCAAGGGCCTGTTCGACCCGGACAACCGGATGAACCCGGGCAAGATCGTGAAGCCCACGCGGATGGACGACGCGAGCCTGTTCCGCTTCGCGCCCGGCTACGCGGTGCGGCCGCTCGAGACCGCGCTGGACTGGTCCGACTGGAACCGGCACAACGACCCGTCGGTCGGCGGCGCGGCCCGCGAGGGCTGGGTCCGCGAGGGCAACGGTGTGGCGGTCTCGCCGGCCGGCACCGGAGGCGACCCGGCCGGCGGCTTCGGCAAGGCCGTCGAGATGTGCAACAACAACGGCCACTGCCGCAAGTTCGACGCCGGCACGATGTGCCCGTCGTACCGCGCGACCCGCGACGAGCAGCACGTGACGCGCGGCCGTGCCAACACGCTGCGGCTCGCGGTCACCGGCCAGCTCGGGCCCGAGGGGCTCGCCTCGCCCGCCGTCCGCGACGCGATGGACCTGTGCGTGCAGTGCAAGGGTTGCCGCCGCGAGTGCCCGACCGGCGTCGACATGGCGCGGATGAAGACCGAGTTCCTCCACCATTGGCAGAAGGCGCACGGCCTGTCGGCGAAGGCGCGGCTGATCGCGACGCTGCCGCGCTGGGCACCGGCGGCGGCGCGCGTCGCGCCGCTCGCCAACCTGCGCGACGCGGTGCCGGGCCTGGCCGCGCTCACCGAGCGCTGGCTGGGGCTGAGCGCCAAGCGGACGCTGCCGCGGTTCCGCCGCGACGGCTTCCTGAGGACGCTGGGCCGGGCTGACGCGTCCGGCACGACGTCGGCGGCGGCGGGCCGGGACGCGGCCGCCGGCGAGGTCGTGCTCTGGGTCGACACCTTCGACGAGCACTTCGAGCCCGACAACGCGCGCGCCGCGCTGCGCGTGCTGCGTGCCGCGGGCCTGCGGGTCCACGTCGCCGGCGCGAAGGGCTCGGGCATCGCCGAGGGCGAGCGGCCGCTGTGCTGCGGCCGGACCTTCCTGTCGGCGGGCCTCGTCGACGAGGCCCGCGCCGAGGCGACGCGCACGCTGCGCGCGCTGCTGCCCTTCGCCGAGCGCGGCGTGCCGATCGTCGGGCTCGAGCCCTCGTGCCTGCTGTCGCTGCGCGACGAGTTCCTGGCGCTGAAGCTCGACGAGGCCGTGGGCCGGCCGGGCGCGGCGCGACTGCTCGCGTCGAAGGCGGTGCTGTTCGACGAGTTCCTCGCGACCGAGGCGAAGGCCGGCCGCCTGACGCTGCCGCTCAAGGCGCTGCCCCAGTCCCGCGCGAAGGTCCACGGTCACTGCCACCAGAAGGCCTTCGACGCGTTCGCGCCGACGCTCGCGGTGCTGAAGCTGATTCCGGGCCTGCAGGTCGAGGCGATCGAGTCCGGCTGCTGCGGGATGGCCGGCAGCTTCGGGTACGAGGCCGCCCACCACGAAGTCTCGATGAAGATGGCCGAGGCCGCGCTGCTGCCCGCGGTGCGGGCCGCCGACGCCGACACGCTGATCGTCGCCGACGGCACGAGTTGCCGGCACCAGATCGCCGACGGTGCACGGCGCGAGGCGCTGCACGTGGCCCGGGTGCTCGAGCGCGCGCTGGCCTGAGCCGACCGCGCGGCCGGGCGCTCAGCGCCGCTCGGACTCGCCCTCGCGGCGGGCCGCGCGGTCCAGCGCCCGACGCAGCGTCTCGCTCCGGAAGGGCTTGGCGACGAAGTCGTCCATGCCGGCGGCGAGGCAGCGCTCGCGGTCGTGCTCGAACGCGTTCGCGGTGACCGCGACGATCCACGGCTGCCCGACCGTCCCCCCCGCCTCGCGGATCCGGCGGGTCGCCTCGACGCCGTCGACGCCGGGCATCTGCATGTCCATCAGCACCACGTCGTAGCGCTCCGCCCGGACCGCCTCGACCGCCTCGGCGCCGTTCCGCACCAGCCGGGCCTCGATGCCGAGCCGCGAGAGCGTGGCCAGCGCCACCTGCTGGTTGATCGGGTTGTCCTCGGCGAGCAGCACCTTCAGCCGGCGCACGGGCGCGGGCGACAGCGCGACCGGCGCCGGCGGACCGATGGGCTGCGCGTCGGAGACCGGGTCCAGGCGCAGCTCGAAGCCGAAGCGGCTGCCCTCGCCGGGCCGGCTGCGGACGTCGATCCGCCCGTCCATCAGGCCGATCAGCCGCGACGAGATCGCCAGCCCGAGGCCGGACCCGCCATAGCGGCGCGCCATGCTGGCGTCGACCTGGGTGAACGCCTCGAAGAGCCGCGCGCACTGGGCCTCGGTCATGCCGATGCCGGTGTCCGTCACCGCGCCGTGCAGCCGCCAGCGGCCGTCGGCCGACGGCTCGGCCGCCAGTTCGAGCGTCACCACGCCGCGTTCGGTGAACTTCACCGCGTTGGACAGCAGGTTCAGCCACACCTGCTGCAGCCGCGTCGGGTCGCCGAGCACGCGACCCGGCAGCGTGCCGGTGTGAAGCCGCACCGGCAGCCCCTTCTGGGTCGCCTGGGGCGCGATCAGGGCGACCACGTCCTGGGCGAGGCGCAGCGGCGAGAAGGCCCGCCGCTCGAGCTCGAGCCGGCCGGCCTCGATCCGCGAGAAGTCGAGCACGTCGTTGATGATCGCCAGCAGGGTGTCGGCCGACTGCAGCAGCGTGTCGACGTAGCCGCGCTGCGTGTCGTCGAGGGCGGTGGACTGCAGCAGCTCGACCATCCCGACCACGCCGTTCAGCGGCGTGCGGATCTCGTGGCTCATCGTCGCGAGGAACTCGCTCTTCGCGCGCGTGCCGGCCTCGGCCCGCCCGAGCGCTTCGCGCAGCGCGACGGTGCGCTCGTCGACCAGCCCCTCGAGCCGGTCCGCGAAGGCCTGCAGCGACCGGTTCGCGTCGTAGAGCTCGCGCGACTTGTCCTCGAGCAGGCGTTCGGCCTCCTTGCGTGCGTCGCGCTCGCGCTCGAGCCGCCGCTCGAGCCGCGCGATGCGCGCCTCGGGCGATTCGACCGGGCCGGCAGGCAGGCTCATGCGAGCCGGGCGAGGTCGAACCGGATCCCGCCGTCGGGCTGGGCGGCTCCGGCGCGCGCCAGCGTCGCGCGGGTTCCGAAGTGCTCGAGGCAGCCCTCGATCAGGCCGTGCGCGAGGTCCTCGAAATGCCGGCTCGAGTGGTAGACCAGGGTCATCCGGTCGCCGTCCCGGGTCACGTCGAAGCGCGGCAGCATCGCGTCGGGGTAGAGCTTCAGCACCTCGGCGTGGATCAGGCTCTCGATGCCCTCGAGGAACCCGAAGGCATCGGCCGCCCCCTGGAACAGGCGGGGGTGGGTGACCGAGAAGCGGCCGAAGAGGTGTCGTCCGAACGCCCGGATCAGCTCGGGCACGGGGATGCCGGTGCGCTCGGACAGGCCGCGCACCAGCGTCACCATCTCCTCGTGCCCGTAGGTGCCGACCGAGGTGTAGCGCCCGCCGGAGGGCAGGTCCGCGGCCTCGACGAGGTCGTCGACCAGGTCGGGCGACCAGCGCGCCTCGACCATTTCCAGGAACTCCGTGAACACCATCCCCTTCATTCGAGGCTCCGC
>JBAXJZ010000243.1:0-6589 GCA_037137595.1 Burkholderiales bacterium
CTGCCCGCGACGACGCTGCCCGCGACGCCCACCTGGAGCAGCGTGAACACGCAGGCCCCGGCCAGCGCGGCCAACGGACTGGCCGACCAGCTGCGCACCGTCGCGCGGATCATCGGCGGCGCGCGCCAGTCCGGCAGCGGCATCCGCCGTCAGGTCTTCCTCGTGCAGATGGGCGGCTTCGATACCCACGACCGCCAGCTGCCCGGCCATGCGTCGCTGATGGGCCGCCTGTCGCAGGCGCTGCAGTACTTCGACCAGCTGCTCGCGCATCCGAGCGTGAACGCGCGCGACGCCGTCACGACCTTCACCGCCTCCGAGTTCGGCCGGACCTTCGGCAGCAACGGCGACGGCACCGACCACGGCTGGGGCGCCCACCACTTCGTGATGGGCGGCGCGGTCGACGGCGGCAAGGTCTCCGGCGCCCTGCCCGAGATGGGACTCGGCGCACCGCGCACCGTCGCCCGCGGTTCGACGATCCCGACCGTATCGGTCGACCAGTATGCCGCGCAGCTCGCGCGCTGGTTCGGCGCATCGCCGACCGACATCTCGCGGCTGTTCCCGAACCTGGGCCGCTTCGACCCGGCGGCGCTGCCGAACCTGTTCAAGGCCTGACGCGCGGGGCGGCCAACGCCCCGTTCCATGATGCGGCGCGGGGCCCGACGCCCGCGGGCTGCCGGCCGGCCGGTGCGATCACGCCCTCCACGGAGGACGACGATGAAGCGGCACTGAATGGTCAAGGTGCCGACGGCGGGCGTCGCCGACCAGCTGCCCTTCGGCGGCCGGAAGGGCTCGTCGCACGGCCCGCGCGACCGGGCCGCGTCGGCCGTCGCGCAGTCCGACCGCATCGCCGCGGGGAGCCGAACGGCTCCACGCGCGCGACACGCGGTCCCGGAGCATGTCACGAACGTGACGGATTCTCCGGGGCATCCGTCTCGTGCCTCCGCGCGCGGACGCCCACCGGAGATGACCCATGATCTCAACGCAGCGCCCGGGCGCGGGCGTGTCGTCGAAGCTTGTCCTCGCCGCGGCGCTCGCGCTGTCGGCCGCCTCGGCCCATGCGCAGTGGGCCGGGCTGGGCAACTACCAGCTCGTCGGGAACTACTCGCTGCCGACCATCAGCCCCCGTCCGTTCAGCGCGCCGCAGTTCGAGGCGTCGGCGGTCACCTGGAACCGTGACACGAACACCTTGTTCATGCTCGGCGACGGTGGCGGCTACATCATGGAGACCTCGCTCACCGGCACGCCGATCGGCTACATGAGCCTGGCGGCCGGGACGAGCCCGCAGGGCAACGAGTTCTACGATCCAGAGGGCCTCACCTACATCGGTAACGGCCAGTACGTGATGACCGAGGAGCGTTACCGGACGGCGGTGCAGTTCACCTATGCCGCGGGGTCCTCGCTGCAGCGATCGCAGACGTCGACGGTGAAGCTCGCCACGACCATCGGCAACACCGGCCTCGAGGGCATCACCTACGATCCGGTCACCGGCGGCTTCATCCTGGTCAACGAGCGGGCCGGTAGCGGCGCCGCGCAGAACATCTTCCAGACGGGCATCGACTTCGCGGCGGGCACCGCCACCAACGGCAGCGCGACCACCATCAACAATGCTGCGCTCTTCCCCGCCACGAACACCGGCCTGCCGTCGCTGAACGATGTGTACGCGCTGGCGAACGTCTACGGCACCGGCACGGGGAACCTGCTGGTGCTGAGCCAGAGCACGCTGGTCGAGATGACCCGCAGCGGCACGCTGGTGTCGAGCCTCGCGCTACCCGGGCTCGCCAACGGCTACCAGGTCGAGGGCATCACGTTGGATGCCTCCGGCAACCTCTACCTGGTGTCCGACAACGGCGACGCGGGGACGAATTCGTCGCTGCTGGTCTACGCGCCGGTGCCCGAGCCCGAGACCTGGCTGATGCTCGTCTCCGGCCTCGCTCTCGCGGGCCGCTTCGCGCGCCGCCGCGCGGGTCGCGCGACGGCCTGAGTTCCGTTCGCCTACCGACCGATACCCCTCACGTCCTCCCCACCCCCACCCCGAGGCAACGCCATGAAGGCCCTTCCGTCGCTCGCCCTCGCCGCCGCGCTCGTCGCGGCCCTCGCCGGCACCGCCCACGCGCAGGTCCGGATCACCGAAGTCGCGCCGTGGAGCAGCGGCCAGGCGCCCATCAGCGCCGACTGGTTCGAACTGACCAACTTCGGCAGCACGGCCGTGAACCTGACCGGCTGGAAGATGGACGACGACAGCTATGCCGCCGCGACCGCGTTCGCGCTGAACGGCGTGACGACGCTGGCGGCCGGCGCGTCGGCGGTGTTCATCGAAGGGACCGCGGCGACGGCGGCCACCTTCGTGTCCGCCTGGTTCCCGGGGGGCGTGCCGGCCGGCTTCCAGATCGGCTACTACAGCGGCTCCGGCGTGGGTCTGGGCACCGGCGGCGACGGTGTGAGCGTGTTCGACGCGTCGAACGTGCTGCAGGCGATCGTCCGGTTCGGCGCCTCGCCGACCGCCTCGCCCTACGCGACCTTCGACAACGCCGCCGGGCTCGACGCCGGCGCGCCGATCTTCCCTGTCGCCAACATGCCGATCACGATCTCGACGCTCAGCATCGCCGGCGTCAACGGTGCCTTCCAGACCAGCTACGGCACGATCTCGGCCATCGGTTCCCCGGGCTCGGTGGCCGCCGTGCCCGAGCCCGAGACCTGGGCGTTCCTGCTCGCCGGTCTCGCCGCGAGCGGCGGGCTCGCGCGTCGGCGCCGCAAGGCTGCCTGATGCGGCTCCCGTCGCGACCGCGCGCGGCGGCCGCGCGAGTCGATCCTGAACGCCCCGGGCGCACCCGCGCGCGGGGGCATCGCGTCAGAACTGCACGCCGCGCGTGAGTGCCCCGTCGATGACGAGATTCGTCCCGGTGATGAAGCTCGCCGCGCGGCTCGACAGGAACACCACGCCGTTGGCCATCTCCTGCGGCGTGCCCATCCGGCCGGTGGGATTCAGCGCGAGCGCCTGCTTGTACAGCTCGGGGTTGCCGTTCTTGATCTGCTCCCAGACGCCGCCCGGGAAGTAGGTGTTGCCGGGCGAGACCGTGTTGGCGCGGATGCCCCTGCACGCGAGCTGGAAGGCCAGGCCCTGGACGTAGTGGATCAGCGCCGCCTTGAAGGTGCCGTAGGGGCCGGCGGCGAAGTCGACCTCGCGGCCCGAGACCGACGAGATCGCGCAGATCGACGCGGCCGCGCTCTTCTCGAGGTAGGGCATCGCGGCGTTGACCAGCCGCACCGTGCCCATCATGTCGACCTCGAACTCCTTCTGCCAGCTCGCCTCGTCCTGGCCGATCGCGAGTGCGCTGACGTTGGCGACCGCGATGTCGACGCCGCCGAAGGCGGCGGCGGTCGCGTCGACCCAGGCCTTCAGCGCCGCGCCGTCGGCGACGTCGATCGCCGCGCCGTGCGCCTTCACGCCCTTGGCCTTCAGCGCGGCGACGGTCTCCTCGACCTCGGCCGCGTTGCGCGCGCAGATCGACACGTTCGCGCCTTCGGCGGCGAAGGTCTCGGCGATCGCGCGGCCGATGCCCTTGGTGCCGCCCGTGACGACGGCGTTCAGTCCCTTCAGTCCGAGATCCATGTTCGGTCGAGCTCCACGAGGTTGCGCGTTCAGCGCTTGAGGTAGGTCTTGTCGACGCCTGCGCCGACGGTGTACTTCGGGTCGACGACGTTGCCCAGCCGCACGCGGCCGCACTGGCTGAGCATCATGTAGGCGTCCCAGCGGTCGTAGCCGTACTCGGCCTCCATCCACTTGACCAGCTCGGCGTACGCGATGCGGGTCGCGTCCTCCAGAGGCCGCGTACTGCCGATCGCCATGATCAGGAACTCGTTCTCCAGCCGCGGCCACTCGAGCGTCCAGCCCTTGATCACGTCGACGCGGATCGTGGTGGTGCTCGGGTACTCGACCGCGGTGCCGCAGATCTCGCCGTCGCCCTGGCAGGCGTGGGCATCGCCGATGAACAGGCGCGCGCCCTCGGTGCGCACCGGCAGGTAGGTGATGCTGCCCGGCCCCATGTCCGGCAGGTCCATGTTGCCGCCGTGGTTGTCGGGCGTCAGCGAGTTGATCGAATCGATCTCGGGCGAGGTCGACAGCGTGCCGATGTGCGGCCGGTAGGGCAGGGTGACGCGCTTGCTCCAGTAGACGCCCTGCTCGTCGACGTCGATCTTGCGCACCAGCTCGGGCAGCGGCTCGTTCAGCGTGGCGGTGAGCGAGGTGTTGGAGAGTCCACCGAAGAACGGGATCAGCGCGCAGGTGCCTCGCGGGTTCGGGCCGCGCGGCTTCATCGACTCGATGTGCACCGCGATCGCGTCGCCGGGCTCGGCGCCGTCGATGATGATCGGGCCGTTCTGGGGGTTCACGAAGGGCATCTTCAGCACCTTCGAGGGCAGGTCCTGCTCGGTCTTCACCGCGCCGCCGAAGGCGTCGCGCGTCTCGACCACGATGCGGTCGCCCGGCTTCACGTGCAGGACCGGCTGCGAGTACGGGCCCATCGTGAAATGGTAGGTGCCCTGTTTCGCCTCGGTCAGTTCGTGGGTCGCGCCCACCCGGCCCGCGGCGACGCCGCGGGTGTTCATGATGGAGGTGTCGAGCCAGCTCATCGGTCGTCGATGCTTTCCATGGAAAGCGTCGAGCGTACGGGCTCGCGCCGGACCGCGGCAAGCGCGGGGGATTGCGGACGACCCGGTCACGGACCGGGCCGGAATCCCCGCCGCGCGGTTGACCGGGGCCGCCGCGTTCGCGGACCATCGCCCGATCGCGGGACGGGCCGTCCCGAGCAACGGGAGGATGCGGATGGACGTGAAGGCGGCGGTTGCGTACGAGGCGGGCAAGCCCCTCGTCATCGAGACGGTTCAGCTCGAGGGCCCGAAGGCCTTCGAGGTGCTGGTCGAGATCAAGGCGAGCGGCGTGTGCCACACCGACGAGTTCACCCGCAGCGGCGCGGATCCGGAGGGCCTGTTCCCGGCGATCTTCGGCCACGAGGGCGCGGGCGTGGTGGTGGACGTGGGGCCGGGCGTGACCAGCCTGAAGAAGGGCGACCACGTGATCCCGCTCTACACGCCCGAGTGCCGGCAGTGCAAGTCGTGCCTGTCGCGCAAGACGAACCTGTGCACCGCGATCCGCGCGACCCAGGGCAAGGGCGTGATGCCCGACGGCACCAGCCGGTTCTCGATCGGCGGGACGAAGGTCCACCACTACATGGGCTGCAGCACCTTCGCGAACTACACGGTGCTGCCCGAGATCGCGCTCGCGAAGATCCGCGAGGACGCGCCCTTCGACAAGGTCTGCTACATCGGCTGCGGCGTGACCACCGGCATCGGCGCGGTGATCAACACGGCCAAGGTGGAGCCGGGGGCGAACGTGGTCGTCTTCGGGCTCGGCGGCATCGGCCTGAACGTGATCCAGGGCGC
Organism: Burkholderiales bacterium; assembly: GCA_037137595.1. Classification (GTDB taxonomy): domain Bacteria; phylum Pseudomonadota; class Gammaproteobacteria; order Burkholderiales; family Burkholderiaceae_E; genus UBA4615. The sequence goes on from JBAXJZ010000243.1 coordinate 5,440, forward strand.
GCGGATGGTGGGCGCGAACATGATCGTCGGGGTCGACCTCAATCCGGGCCGCAAGGCGATCGCCGAGAAGTTCGGCATGACCCACTTCGTGAACCCGAAGGAGGTGGGGGGCGATCTGGTCGCGCACCTGGTCGAGCTCACCGGCGGTGGAGCGGACTACTCGTTCGAGTGCATCGGCAACGTCGACGTGATGCGGCAGGCGCTGGAATGCACGCACCGCGGCTGGGGCACCAGCATCATCATCGGCGTGGCGGGAGCGGGCCAGGAGATCAAGACCCGGCCGTTCCAGCTGGTCACCGGCCGCAACTGGCGCGGCACCGCGTTCGGCGGCGCGCGAGGCCGCACCGATGTGCCGCGCATCGTCGACTGGTACATGGACGGCAAGATCGACATCGATTCGCTGATCACTCACGTGATGCCGGTCGAGAGGATCAACGACGCGTTCGACCTGATGCATCACGGCGAGTCGATCCGCTCGGTCGTGACTTTCTGAGCGTTTCCCCCGGGAAGAAGGGTCGCCCTCGTCGGAGCAGGGCGAGTTTCGCATCCGTCCCCACCCGTTCGTGGGACGGTCGTCACGGACGCGTCATCTAAGCTGGATTCACCTGGCGACGACTCGAACGGTGCATCGCCCGCGACGGCGGGCGACGCGCCGTGCCGACGCATCTGCGCGTGCGTTCGTCGGGATGAGCGAGATCGGGGTGTGGACACGGTCCGTCGTGCACGGGCGCCGGTCCGGCTCCCGGGTCTCACCGACGAACACGGCGGCGAGGTCCCGACAGCGGGTCTTCGCCCGCCCCAGCCGATGACGAGCGTGACGTGTCTACGGACGATCGCCCGCGGGTGCCGCCCCTTTCCGTCGACGAGGCCGTGTCCTGGCCTCGTGATCCGGCCCGTGCGGCCTGGCGGCGGCGCGGACCGCTGACCGGCCTGGTCGCGGTCCTGGTCGCGTCCTGCGGCGGCGGCGGCGCCTCGGACACCGGGGGCGGCGCGGCACCCGCGCCGACCGCAGTGGCGGGCGTGACGATCGACGCACCCTCATCCGGCGCCGGATCCGGCACCACGACGATCGTGTCGGGGACGGCCAGCATACCGACGCTCGCCTCGGTGGGCGCACCTGCGCCTGCGCCAGCACCGGCGCCTTCACCTG
>JBAXJZ010000244.1:0-6566 GCA_037137595.1 Burkholderiales bacterium
AGCGCGCGGCCGCACGCGTCCGCGCCGCGACCGCGACGGCCGGCTGCTGCCCGTCGACGAGGCGCAGGCCCGATGAACCGTCCGATCCGGCTGATGCTGGTCACCGACACCGCGGTGCTGACCCCGGGCGGCAGCGAGCGCTTCCTGCGCAACCTGGTGTGCGAACTGCCGGCCGATCGCTACGAGATCGACCTGCTGCAGCTCGCGCCCGAGCCCGAGCCCGAACGCCGCGTGGTCGCGGACCTCGGCGCCCCGCACGTGACGCTGCTGCACTGGCCGATCGGTCCGGTCTACGGTCCGCGCGGCGGCGTCGCCTTCGCACGGCTCGGCGCGCGGCTGGCCGCACGTCGCCACGACGTGATCCAGTCGCAGCACGAGAAGGCCGACCTGATGAACGCGCTGCTGCCGCGCCTGCTGGGCGGCCCGGTCCGCCTGTCGAGCCGGCGGGACATGGGCTTCCAGAAGAGCCCGCGGCTGCGCGACGCATTCCGGCGGCTGAATCCGCGCTTCGACCGGATCGTCGCGCCCTCGCGCGCGATCCTCGACGCGCTGGTGACCGACGAGGGCGTGGACGAGGACCGGCTGGTGGAGATCCCCAACGGCGTCGACGTCGACCGGTTCCGCCCGCCGTCGGCCGAGGCGCGCGCCGCGGCCCGCGGGTCAGAGGGCCTGTCCGACGACACGCTCGCGGTGCTGTGCGTGGCGAGCCTGTCGCCGATCAAGCGCCACCGGGACCTGATCGATGCGTTCGCGGCGCTGCGCGGCCGCCTGCCCGCCGCGCGCCTGCTGCTCGCCGGCGACGGCCCGCTGGCCGGGGTGCTGCGCGCGCAGGTCGACGGGCTGGGCCTGGGCGAGGCGGTCCGCTTCCTCGGCGTGCGCGACGACGTCGGCGACCTGCTCGGCGCGGCCGACGTGTTCGCGCTGACCTCGGATTCCGAGGGCATGTCGAACGCGATCCTCGAGGCGCAGGCCTGCGGACTGCCGACGGTGGCGACCCGCGTCGGCGGCAACGTGCAGCTGGTGCAGCACGGCGAGACCGGCCACCTCGTGCCGCCGCGCGATCCGGCGGCGCTCGCCGACGCGATCGCCGCCTGCGCGGACCCTGTCTGGCGGCGCACCGCCGGCGCGCGCGCCCGGGCGCGCGTGGAACGCGAGCATTCGATCCCGGCGATGGCGCGCCGCTACGACGCGCTCTACGCGTCGCTGCTCGGCCAGCCGGTGGCCGCCGGCATCGCCGCCGACTGACGCCGGCTCAGATCCAGCCGCGCAGCCGGTAGGCGAGCAGCGCGAGCGCCTCGCGGACCAGCGCGAGTGCCCGGGGCGTCGCCGCGGAATGCGGCAGCATCGTCGACGCGTCCCGCCCCAGCGTCAGCAGGTGCAGCCGACCCGAGGGGCAGGGCACGAGGCTCAGTCCCTGTGCTGCGCCCACCGCGAGCGCGCGCCGCATGTGCAGCGCGCTGGTCACCAGCAGCGCGGGCCGGCCGGCGGCACGCACCGCGTCGCCTGCGGCGAGCAGGTCCTCGCGGGTGTCGTGGGAGCCGCCGGCGAGCCGGATCGCCGACTCGGGCACGCCGAGCTCGATCGCGAAGGCCGCCATCGCGCCGGCGAGCGAGTCCTGTGCCGCATGCCCCGGGCCGCCGGCCAGCACCAGCGTGCCGCCGTGACGGTGCCACAGCGACGCGCCGTGCCGGATTCGCTGCCAGCCTTCGAAGTCGAGCCGCGCCCGCGCCGAGCCGTCGGGATTCCAGAGCTCGCCCGAGCCCAGCACGACGATCGTCGGGTCGGTTCCGTCGACGCGGCAGGCGGCCGGATCGTCGATCGGCCATTCCAGCTCGCGCAGCGCGCGGTTGACCGGCCACGGCGCGGCGAGCAGCCACAGCCATGCGGCGACCGCGAGCAGCGGCAGACGCAGCAGGCGCAGCCCGCGCGGCGTGCCGCGCCGCCACAGCAGCACACACGCCAGCGCGGCGGCGAGCGCCGCGTGCGGCGCACCGGGCGACAGCGCGTCGGCGACGCCGGCGAAGAGGATCACGGCGCGGCGGCGGGTTCCGTCGCGTCGCGCGCGGCCGGTCCGCTCGCCGCTGCGGGCGCGCCGATCGGCTCGATCGGCGACATCCGGACCGCGGCGCTGACCACGCGATGGCGCGCCGGCACGTCCTTGGTGACGGTGGTGTTCGCCCCGACGATGCAGCCGTCGCCCACGCTCACGTCGCCGACGATCATCGCGCCGGCGCCCACGTAGACGTCGTCGCCGATCCGCGGCGGACGGGTCGAGCGGCCCGCACCCTTGTAGCCGATGGTCACGCCCTGCGCGAGCGTGCAGCGCCGGCCGATGTCGCAGCTGAGGTAGACGCCGCCGAAGTGGCCGATGTGCAGCCCCGGGCCGATCCGCGAGTTCGTCGAGATGTAGATGCCCATGCCGAGCTCGCTGAACAGCCGCAGCAGGTGGTAGAGCAGCTTGGCCGGGATCGCCAGCGGCCACGGCCGGATGCGCCGGCACAGGCGTCCGAACCGGTAGATCGCCGTCGCGAGGAAACCGTAGGTCAGCGCCGCGTCGAGCGTCGCGCGCAGGCCGCCCGACGGCGGGTCTCCCCGGTAGCGGGCGAGGTCCTCGCGCAGGTCGTCGAGGAAGGACTCGCGACGCTCGTACGGATCGGGCTCGGCCATCGGCGGCGTCCTCAGCGGTTCGGCATCTCGACGGCGCCGCGGTCGGTGCCGGCCCCCGCGGGTCGCGCGGTGCCCCAGATGTCGACCACGGGGATCGGGCCGCCCACCGGCGCGCCGGTGTCGCGCGCGGGGCTGCCGGGCTTGAGCCGCGGATCGAACGCGCCCGCCTGCGTGCTGACCAGCATCGGGTCGGCGCAGCGCGTCGTGCCGCCGGGGCAGGACGGGCCGCGCCGGCTGTGGATCATCAGGTAGTCGGTCTGCAGCAGGATGCCGCCCTCGGAGTAGTACCAGCAGCTGGTGTCCGACGGGCGCAGCGCGAACGGGCCGCCGACGAAGAGCGTGTTGCGCGCGACCACCCGGGTGGAGGCGTCGCCGCCGGCCACCATCAGGCAGTTGCCCTCGCCGTAGATCGTGCTGCTGGAGACGGTCGCGACCTGGCCCGGATCGAGGGTGAGCGAGACCGCGTCGCCCATCGCGCGGCAGTCGTCGACGTTGTGCGTGAACGGCTTGCCGCGGAAGAACGCGCAGTGGCCGGCGACCACGGCATTGCGGATCGTGGTCGGCCCGCGCGCCTTGATCTGGTTGCCCGCGTTGCCCTCGGCGACGACGCGGTCCAGCGTCACGCGGCCGTCGCCCTGCAGGTAGAGCAGGTCCAGGCCGTCGGAGGTGTTGTAGCGGAACACCGAGTCCTCGATGATCCAGTGCCCGCCGGTCTTCGCGGTGCCCACGCCGTCGCCGTAGCCGCCCGCGGTCTGGCCCCAGCAGCCCACCGGCTGGCGCTGCGGATAGGTCTCGCCGCAGCCGTTCCATTCGACGACCCACCGCAGGAAGCGCAGCGTGCCCGAGTTCGAGCTGCCGCCGTCGCCGATGTCGCCGTCCCAGCCGACCCAGCCGTTGGCCGCGATGCGCAGGTCGACCACCTCCCAGTCGGCGATCCGGCCGGCGCGCACGCCGCCGCTGGCCATGCCGTGGATGTCGAGGTCGAAGATCCGCACGTTGCGCGAATCGCTCGCGATCAGGCCGTTGGCCGCCCACGGGCCGAAGGGCGCCGCGTCGCGCTTGCAGCGCAGCGCGCCGCTGTGGAACTCGACACAGGGCGAACGGTCGGTGACCTCCATGCAGGCGAGCTCGACGTTGCTCGAGCCGGTCAGGTTGAGCACGGTGCGCGCGCGCTCGGTGCCCCAGAGCTGCGGCCGCGACTTGCAGCCGCCCGCGTGGCCGGCGCCGACGATCCGGGTGGGTCGCGACGCGTCGGGGCCCGAGGGCACGGGCGGCATGTGGCAGTCCCAGGGATAGGCCGACGAGCAGCCCTCGGCGCCGGGCGCGCCGAACCCCATCATGTATTCGCCGTCGGCGATCACCAGCCGGTCGCCGCCGGCGATCCGCGCCGGTCCGCCCGGCGGCAGCGCGTGGAACGGATGGGCCCAGGCGCAGGCCCGGCCATTGGCGCCGGCCGCCGGCGCGTCGGTGCGGCCGTCGCAGCGCGAGGGCGGGCCGCCGTCGGCGCGGACGTAATAGGTCGATGCGCCGCGGGCGGGCTCGGGCGCCTGCGCCTGGGCCGCTGGCGCGGCGAGCGCCGCGCCAGCGGCCACGGTGGCCAGGACGATGCGGCGGATGCTGAGGGTGAGGCTCATCGGGTCGGCTCTCCTGCGGGCGAGGGCGCGGCGGAACGGGTCGGGAGCGGTCCGGGCCGCGGCGCGGCGGCGTCGCGGCGGCGGTAGACGCCGTCGAGGTCGCGCGCGATCACCTGCCAATCGTAGCGGCGCTCGACCAGGGCGCGGCCTTCGGTGCCGAGCCGTGTGGCAAGCGCGCGATCGCGCAGCGCGCGGACGGTCTCGGCGGCGAAGGCCTCCGGCGTGTCGGCGACCAGGATCGAGCGGCCCGGCTCGACGTCGAGGCCCTCGCATCCGACGGCGGTGGAGACGATCGCGCGGCCCATCGACAGCGCGTCGAGGATCTTCAGCCGCGTGCCGCCGCCCACGCGCAGCGGCACGACGAAGACCGAGGCGCGCGAGACGATCGGCCGGATGTCGTCGACGCCGCCGGTGAGCTCGATCCGCGGGTCGGCGGCGAGCGCGCGGACCGCCGCGCCGTCGGGCTGGCGGCCGACCACGACGAGCTTCGCCTGCGGCACCTCGGCGGCGATCCGCGGCAGCGTGGTCTCGGCGAACCAGCGGATCGCGTCGAGGTTGGGGAACCAGGTGAAGCCGCCCACGAAGACCATGCGGCCGGGCTCGGGCTCGATGCCCGGCACCGCGCGGAAGTAGTCGGTGTCGACGCCGTTGGGCACGACGGTCGGGCGGATCGCCGGGTCCATCGCGGCGAGCTGCGCGGCGTCGAGCTCGGAGACGGCGACCACCGCGTCGGCGGCCGCGCAGGCCCGCGCCTCGTAGCGCGCGAGCCGGTCGGCCTGCCGGCGCAGGTAGGCGCGCACCAGCGGCCGGGTCTCGGCCTCGACGCGCCGGCGCAGCAGCGCCGACTCCACGTTGTGCTCGGTCAGCACGCGGACCGTGCCCTCGAACATCGGCAGATAGGCGGCGAGGTGCAGCATGTCGAGGTGGACCGCGTCGAAGCGATGCCGCTCGAGCATCCGGGCCAGCCGTCGGCGCATGCCGGGCGTGCGGTACTTGACCACCTGCAGCGGCACGTCGCCGAAGGGCTCGATCGCCGCGTCGGCGAGCAGCCGCAGCCGCGGATGGTCGAGGTAGAGCGGCTCGGCCTCGACGCTCGCGCAGAACGCGCGCATCGCGTCCAGGCCCTCGACGTCCTCGCGCGTCTGCACGAAGGACACGAGGTGGACCTCGTGCTCGCGCGCGAGCTCGCGCAGCAGGTTGTAGGTGCGCAGCGCCCGACCCTCGTTGAGCGGATACGGACTCTTGGTGGTGACGGCGAGGATCCTCATGCGCGGGGGCTCGCGGCGACGAGGCCGGCGGCGGCGGGGCCGATCAGGTCGCGGTAGACGTCGGCGTAGGCGCGGGCGAGCGCCGCGGACGAGAAGCGCTCGAGCACCCGCGTCCTGACCGCGTCGGCGACGCCGTCGGGCACCTCGAAGGCGGCGAGCGCCGCGGCGAGCGCGGCCGCATCGCCCGGCGGCACGAGCGTGCCGGCGCCGGCGGGCAGGCCGGCGAGCACCTCGGGCACGCGGCCGACCGCGGTCGCGATCGCGGGCAGGCCGCAGGCCATCGCCTCGAGCAGCGCCATCGGCAGGCCCTCCGAGCGCGAGGACAGCACGAAGGCGTCGAAGGCCGGGTAGACGTCTTCCAGGTCGTCGCGCACGCCGAGCAGGTGCACGCGGCCGCGCAGGTCGGGTTCGGCCGCGCGTGCCTCCAGCGCCGGACGCAGCGGTCCGTCGCCGGCGATCGCGAGCGTCAGGTCGGGTCGGTCCGAGCCGGCGAGCGCCGACAGCAGGCCCAGCGGGTCCTTCACGTCGACCAGCCGCATCGCGGTGCCGAGCAGGCGCGCGTCGCGGGGCAGGCCGAGTGCGTCGCGGGCGGCCGCACGGTCGGCGGGACGGAAGCGACCGAGGTCGACGCCGTTGGGCACCTCGACCGTCCGGGCGCGCGGCACGCCGTCGCTGTCGAGGCGAACGGCTGGGAGCTCGCGCTGCGCTTCGTCGACTCGCGCGCGAACTGGTCCTGCAGCTCGCGCTCGCTCTCCAGCTGCTTCAGGTCGCTGCGGATCTCCTCGCGGTCCATGGTGATCTGCTGCTGCTCGATCGGCGGAATCGTCTCCAGCGCTCTGCCCTGCGGCGAGCGCGCGCCGATCTGCGCGATCTGGGGCGTGCCCGGCAGCTCCTTGCCGCGCCGCATGTTCCGGAACAGCATGCTCGGGCGCTTGGAGTGCCCGATCGAGGAGTGCTGCGGCGTTGCGCGGAGCGACTGCGAGGGCGTGCCGGCGGC
>JBAXJZ010000245.1:0-6549 GCA_037137595.1 Burkholderiales bacterium
GCGCGACTGGCGGTCGAGCGTCAGGTACGACAGGCCCACGTCGCCGAGGTAGCGCAGCCGTGCGCGGATCTCGGTGAGGAGCAGCTCGGTCGCCTCGTCGAGCGGCGCGGGCAGCCTGAGGTCCGAGAAGAGGCGGGCCACCCGCTCGATCGGCAGCAGCATCACGTCGTGCACGCACAGGCCGGGCAGGGTCTGCAGCTGCGCCTCGGACCAGTCGGTGCCGGCCGGCAGGAACCGCCGGTAGCGGCCCCCGGGCGCGTCGAAGGCCTGCCGCGCGTCGTCGGACGAGCCGATCCGCCACAGCAGCGCGTCGGGCCGCAGCCGCGCGCCGCGGCAGACGGTGCACGGCGAATAGGCGCGGTAGCGCGACAGCAGCACGCGGATGTGCATCTTGTACGCCTTCGACTCGAGCCAGTCGAAGAAGCGGCGCACGCCGTACCACTGCCGGTTCCAGTCGCCCTTCCAGTCGTCGCCGCCGTTCACCACCCAGTCGCGGTGCTCGGGGGGCAGGTCGCGCCACGCGATGTCGAGGGCCACGCCGGCCGCCTTCGCGTGCCGGACGAGGTCCTTCTGGCATTCCTTGAAGCTCTCGGTCTGCCAGGGCTTGACCGCGCCGCCGCCGAGCGTCTTCGTGTGGTCGGGGATGACGAGCCCGAGGTCGATGCCGATCACGCGGCCGAAGCCGCGGCAGGTCTCGCAGGCGCCGATCGGCGAGTTGAACGAGAAGAGGCTCGGGCTCGGGTCCGAGTAGGCGATGCCGCAGTCGGCGCAGGCGAGTGCGCTCGAGTAGCGCCAGACCTCGGTGTCGTGGCCGTCGTCGCCCTGCACGTGCACCTGCAGCCGGCCCGCCCCGCGGTGGAGCGCGGCCTCGATCGCCTCGGCGACGCGGCCCTCGTCGGCGCCGGCGAGCCGGAAGCGGTCCTGGACCACGACGAGGGTCGGGCCGACGGTGGCGCTGCCCGGCAGCCGCGCGTGGACCCGCGTGTAGCCCTGCGCCAGCAGGTGCTTCTCGATCTCCGCCTCGGTGAAGTTCGCCGGGACCTGGACCGGGAAGCCGACGACCAGCCGCGGATCGCCGGCGGCCGCCGCGCGCTCGGCGATCGACGCGCGGATGCTCGCGACGGTGTCGCGCGCGACCGGCTTGGCGCAGTGCCGGCAGTGCAGCCGGCCGGCGCGCGCGAACAGCAGCTTCAGGTGGTCGTTCAGCTCGGTCATCGTGCCGACCGTGGAGCGCGAGGTGCGGACCGGATTCGTCTGGTCGATCGCGATCGCCGGCGGCACGCCTTCGATGCGGTCCACCTGCGGCTTGTCCATCCGGTCGAGGAACTGCCGCGCGTAGGCCGAGAAGGTCTCGACGTAGCGGCGCTGGCCCTCGGCGTAGAGCGTGTCGAAGACCAGCGAGGACTTGCCCGAGCCGGACACGCCGGTGACCACCACGAGCTCGTTCGTGGGGATGTCGAGGTCGAGGTTGCGGAGGTTGTTCTGGCGCGCGCCGCGAATGCGGATCGGCGGCCGGTCCGCGTCGTCGCGGCGGTCGGGGCTGGACATCGAGGGGGGAATCCGGGTGGTGCGGGCGGGGATCGGGGTATGGTACGGGAAAGCGCTTCCCGACCATGGTTGCCAGACGTTCGCTGCGGGTCTCCGCCGAGGCGGCCGAGCCGCTCGCACCCGCCCCGGCCCGAGACTGTCCGCTGTGCGGACGCACGCTGCCCGAGGGCCCGAGCGTGGATCTCCACCATCCCGTGCCGAAGGCGCTGGGCGGCACGGCCACGGTGCCGATGCACCGCATCTGCCATCGCAAGCTGCACGCCACGTTCACCGAGCGCGAGCTCGCGTCGGTCGGGGACAACTGGGCCGTGCTGCGCGCCCATCCGGAGATCGAGGGCTTCGTGCGCTGGGTCGCCAGGCGGCCGCCGGCGTTCTACGACGGATCGCGCAAGACGAAGCGGCTGAGGGAGCGCTGAATGACCGAACCCCTGTGGCGGTGGACCGCCGCCGACCTCGCCGCCGCGATCGCCGCGCGCCGCGTCTCCAGCCGCGACGCGGTGCGGGCGGTGCTCGACCGCATCGACGCGGTCAACCCCGCGGTGAACGCCGTGGTCTCTGTGCAGGCCGAGGCCGCGCTCGCCGCCGCCGACGCGGCCGACCGCGCGGTCGCCGCCGGCGAGCCGCTCGGTCCGCTGCACGGCGTGCCGGTGACCACCAAGGTCAACGTCGACCAGGCGGGGCTGCCCACCACGAACGGCGTCGTCGCCTTCGCCGACGCGGTCGCCGCCGAGGACAGCCCGCCGGTGACGAACCTGCGGCGCGCCGGGGCCGTGATCGTCGGGCGCACGAACACGCCGGCGTTCTCGATGCGCTGGTACACCGACAACGACCTGCACGGGCGCACGCTCAATCCCTGGCGCGCGGACCGCACGCCGGGCGGCTCCAGCGGCGGCGCGGCGGCGGCGGTGGCGACGGGCATGGGGCCGATCGGCCACGGCAACGACGGCGGCGGCTCGATCCGCTATCCGGCGTACTGCACGGGCACGGTGGGCCTGCGGCCGTCGTTCGGTCGCGTGCCGGGCTTCAACCCGTCCGCTCCGTCCGAGCGTCCGCTCGCGCTGCAGTGGGTCTCGGTGCAGGGCGCGATCACGCGGACCGTGGCCGACACGCGGCTCGCGCTCGCGGCGCTCGCCGCGCCCGACTGGCGCGATCCGTGGCAGGTGCCGGCGCCGCTCGCCGGCGAGCCGCCTGCCGGCCCGGTCCGCGTCGCGCTGAGCGTCGACCCGACGGGCACCGGCGTCGACCCGGCGGTGCGCGACGCGCTGCACCGCGCGGCCGCGATCCTGGAGGCGGCGGGCTGGGCCGTCGAGCCCGCCGATCCGCCCGACGTCGCCGATGCCGCGCGCGCCTGGAACGACTTCGCGCAGGGCGAGGCGCGGCACACCGTGGTGCCGGTGCTCGAGCGCCACGGCGACGACCTCGCGCGCCGCGCGATCGCCGGCATGATGCGGCGCACGCCGGTGCTGGACGTCGCGTCGCTGATGCGGCTGACCGCGTCGCGCGCGACCTTCCTGCGGCGCTGGCAGGGCTTCATGGAGCGGTACCCGCTCGTGCTCTGTCCGGTGGCCACCGAGCCCGCGCTGCCCTACGGCGTGGACGTCGGCGATGACGCGAGCGTGGACCGGCTCTACCGGTCGCACGTGTGGCTGTTCGCCACCGCGTTCCTCGGCCTGCCCTCGGTCTCGGTGCCGACCGGCCGCGTCGACGGGCTGCCGATGGGCGTGCAGCTGATCGGCCGACGCTTCCGCGAGGACACGGTGCTCGATGCGGCCGAGGCGATCGAGCGGGCGACGGGCGCGGCCGTTCCCGTCGATCCGCAGGGCCCCTGACCGGCCATCCGGCCTGCCTTCATGCGATCGACCGCGACGACGCCGAGCGGCCGGCGCCTCGGCTCGCCACGCGGCGTGCCGGGGATGCCCGAAGGCATCGGCTACCATCGCGACCTACCCCCGAGGAGTCCCGATGAGCAAGACCATCGTCTCGACGGCCGGCGCCCCCGCCGCGATCGGCCCCTATTCGCAGGCCGTGAAGGCCGGCAACACCGTGTACCTGTCCGGCCAGATCGCGCTCGACCCGGCCACCGGCCAGCTGGTCGAGGGCTTCGACGCGCAGGTGGACCGCGCCTTCCGCAACCTGAAGGCGGTGGCCGAGGCGGCCGGCGGCTCGCTGTCCGACGTCGTCAAGCTGACGCTGTTCCTCACCGACCTGTCGCACTTCCCCAAGGTCAACGAGATCATGCAGCAGCACTTCGCGCAGCCGTACCCGGCGCGTTCGACCGTCGGCATCGCGAGCCTGCCGCGCGGCGCGCAGTTCGAGGTCGAGGCGGTGATGGTCCTGTCCTGAGGCCGCCCGCCCGGTGACCGACCTCGCGCGCTTCGCGAAGCTGGGCATCCGCCGCGAGGCGGACCTGCTGCTGCACCTCCCGCTGCGCTACGAGGACGAGACCCGGATCGTGCCGATCGCCGAGGTCCGCGCCGGCGAGACCTGCCAGGTCGCCGGCGAGGTGGTGCGCGCCGAGGTGGTGCCGCGGCCGCGGAAGATGCTGCAGCTCGAGCTCGACGACGGCACCGGATCGATCTCGCTGCGCTTCCTGCACTTCTACCCGTCGCAGGTGGCGCAGCTGCAGCCCGGCCGCCGCGTGCGCGCGCACGGCGACGTGCGCGGCGGCCTCTTCGGTCTGGAGATGGTCCATCCGCGCTATCGGATGGCCTCGCCCGGCGAGCGGCTGCCGCAGCGGCTGACGCCGGTCTACCCCACGGTGGCCGGCATCGGCCAGGCCGAGCTGCGCCGCACGGTGCTCGACGCGCTGGACCGCGCCGACTGGCCCGACACGCTGCGTCCGGGCGTCGCCGAGCGCCTGGGGCTGCCGCCGCTGATGGACTCGCTGCGACTGATCCACCGGCCGCCGCCCGAGGCCGCGCTGTCGGCCTTCGAGGACCGCAGCCATCCCGCGTGGCGTCGGCTGATCTTCGAGGAGCTGCTCGCGCAGCAGCTGTCGCTGCGGCGGGCGCGCGCCGCGCGGGCCCGGCAGCGCGCGCTGCCGCTGCCCGACGCCGACGGGCCCGCGAAGCTGCAGGGTGCGCTGCCCTTCGTGCTCACCGGCGCGCAGCGGCGGGCGTGGAGCGAGGTCTCGCGCGACCTCGCCGGCGGCGAGCCGATGAACCGGCTGCTGCAGGGCGACGTGGGCAGCGGCAAGACCGTGATCGCGGCGCTGGCCGCGATGCAGGCGATCGGCAGCGGCCGGCAGGCGGCGCTGATGGCGCCCACCGAGATCCTCGCCGAGCAGCACTTCCGCAAGCTCGTGCCCTGGCTGGAGCCGCTCGGCGTGCGCGTCGCCTGGCTGTCCGGATCGCTGACCCCCGCGAACAAGCGCAAGGTCCGCGCGGCCGCGTCCGCCGGCGAGGTCGACCTGCTGGTGGGCACGCACGCGCTGGTCGAGGAGTCGGTGGAGCTGCCTCGGCTGGGGCTCGCGATCGTCGACGAGCAGCACCGCTTCGGCGTCGCGCAGCGGCTCGCGCTGCGGGCCGGGCGCGGCGAGACGCTGCCGCACCAGCTGATGATGAGCGCGACGCCGATCCCGCGCACGCTCGCGATGACCTACTACGCCGACCTCGACGTGTCGGTGATCGACGAGCTGCCGCCGGGCCGCACGCCCATCGTCACGAAGCTGGTGGCCGACGGTCGCCGCGACGAGGTGGTGGACCGGGTGCGCGCGGCGGTCTCGCAGGGCCGCCAGGCCTACTGGGTCTGCCCGCTGATCGAGGAGTCCGAGGCGCTCGACCTGCAGACCGCGATCGACACCCACGCGCAGCTGTCCGCCGAGCTCGACGGACTGTCGGTGGGCCTCGTCCACGGCCGCCAGCCGCCGTCCGAGAAGGCCGCGACGATGGACGCGTTCTCGCGCGGCGAGGTCCAGGTGCTCGTCTCCACGACGGTGATCGAGGTGGGCGTGGACGTGCCGAACGCCTCGCTGATGGTGATCGAGCACGCCGAGCGCTTCGGGCTCGCGCAGCTGCACCAGCTGCGCGGCCGCGTGGGGCGGGGAACCGCCGAGAGCGCCTGCGTGCTGCTCTACCGGCCACCGCTGTCGCAGAACGCGCGCGAGCGGCTGCGGACGATGTACGAGACCACCGATGGCTTCGAGATCGCGCGGCGCGACCTGCAGCTGCGCGGTCCCGGCGAGTTCCTCGGCGCGCGGCAGTCCGGGATGTCGCTGCTGCGCTTCGCCGACCTCGAGCGCGACGCCGAGCTGGTCGACGCGGCCCGCGACGAGGCGGCGGCGATGCTCACCGGTCCGGTCGCCGCCGTCGATGCGCATCTCGACCGCTGGCTCGCGGGACGCGAGGAATTCCTCAAAGCGTGAGCCGGGGTTTCGCCGGGCACTGCCCGGCGCCGGCTCACGGGGACGCGGCATGCTTGCCGCGTCCGCGCGCCGCAGGCGTGAGCCGGGGGCCCGGGCACCGCACGTCGGGCGACGTGCGGCGCCGACCCCTGGGTCGCCGGGGGATCGGTCGCCCGCGTCGTCGCCGTGGGCGACCCGGATCGGCGGACGGCGGACCGCGACGGGCGGGGCCGCGCGCGGCTCAAGGGGGCGGACGGGGCGTCGATAACGGCTTGACGCTGGGCGTAGACAGGCCGACGGCCGCCCGCCCGCGCTCCTGGAGACCTCATGTCCGCCTCCCAAGACTCCCAACGGACCTCGACCACCGCGCGTCCCCGCCTGTGGTCGGCGACCGCGCCGCGTGCCGCGCTGGTGACCCGGCTGACCCGGCCCGGCCTCGATCCGGCGAAGCGGCGCGTCCGCCTGCGCCTGCTGCAGCTCTCCGACGAGCAGCTGCGCACCGGCCTGGGCTGGTCGCGCGCCGACGTCGAGGCGCTGCGCTCGGCCGGCCGGGCCGACGGCGACCTCGCCGCCGTGCGTCCGGTCCGCGAGCTGCCGGCGCTGCCGCTGGCCGCCTGACCGGCGCCGGCGCCTCGCGCCGGAGCCCGTCGCGATCGACG
>JBAXJZ010000246.1:0-6517 GCA_037137595.1 Burkholderiales bacterium
GCGCCGATGATAGTGAGCTTCCGCTCGTGAAAGTAGGACATCGTCAGGCAACCCCTAAAAAAGCACCCCAGCCCCTCACGGCTGGGGTGTTTTGCTTTGTGCGCTCGGATTCGTGCGCGGCCCGCGCGGGCACGGTGCGGCGCGTACCGAGATCCGGTATTCCTTCGCCTTAGGGTCCGGTCGGCCGCTCCGATGCATCCTCAGCGGCAGCAGGGCTTCTTCAGCATCACAGTGCGGATCGCGTTCGACGGGGCATCCCAGGATCGATGTCGGACGGTCCGTCCGGCGGATCGGGGCCGACGCGACCGGGCGGTCGGCGGATCGAGCGGTGTCGATCGCGCGCCGGTGCTCGGCACCGGGTTCGGTGGGGGCCTCGACGTGGGCTCGGCGGGTTGCGTCGCACGACGCTGGCCGGCGCGCCGTGCCAGTTGGGCCGACGCCTCGGCGAACGGGCTGTGCACGTCCGCGAAGGATGCGACGTTTCAGCGGGAACGGCCGTCGTCTTCCCTGACCGGGCGGGCTTCGGGCATCATCCGACCGCCTTTATCGCACTCCGCAGGCGTGACGGCGTGAATAATTTCGTCAAGTTGTGTGGCTGAGCGGAAACCGTTCACGCAGAGCGAAGCGCACTTCGCCGTATCATTCGCGACCGCCTAGACGATTTTCCGGGTTTCGAGCCCGGCACAGCGTGGCCATCCAGCGATCCAGATCGATGCCGGTGAAGACAGTCCTGCAGTGGTTCAAGCGAGCGCCCACGGCGCGCCATCGCGGCGACGGGGGGCCGATCTCCACGCTGATGGCGCTCGAGCCGCGCCTGATGTTCGATGGTGCGGTCGGCGTCACCGCGGATGCGGTGCCGGTCGCCGAACGGTCGACCGTGGCCGCCGAGCGGACGGCGGCGGCCGCTCCGGCCTCGGTGTCGTCGCAGGCCGCGCGCGGATTCGCCCAGCAGTCGGCGGACGCTGTCGCGCAGAAGCAGAACGACGGCAGCAAGGCCGATGCCTCGGCCGTCCAGAAGCAGAACGACGTCTGCGCCGACGACCCGGCGAAGAACGCACAGCCGGGGACCGTGACGTTGACGGCGGTGGCGCGCAACGGTGTCCTCGCCGGGGCGCCGGCGGACGGCCCGGTTCGGGTCGCCGCGGGCGACGCGGTGACCTTCACCCTGGACTACGACGCGCCGGCCGGCGACTTCCACGGGCTGACCCTTTACGCGAAGCTGCCTCCCGGCGTCTTCGACTCGGCCGACCCGAAGGGCGACGGCAGCCGCACGCCGCTTGCGCCGTCGACCGGCGGCGGCGCGGTGCCATTGCCGGGGACCTGGACCATGCGCGTCGTCGGCGGTGACGGCTCTCCGGTCGCGGCTCCCACGGTCCGGTACGAGCCCTCGACGAACGGCCTGGTCTTCGTCTTCGGCGACCGGGCCGACGGCGGCGACGCGTCGATGCGGGTCCAGATCAGCTTCACCGTCGTCGCGGGCGCCTCGTCGGTGCCGGACGGGACGGACGTCACCGCGTTCGGCAAGGCGTCGATGCTCGATGCCAGCTGCTCGATGGTCTGGTCGGTGGAGAACGAGACGCTGCGGGTGGCGCAGCCGTCGCTCGACCTGGTCAAGGGCGTCGTCCAGGACGACGTCAACCGCGCGACGTCGGTGTGGGACCCGGTCTACACGCCGGGCGACCCGCGCTCCGCGGTGCTGCCTGCGGGCACGACCGGCATCCAGCCGCTGCTGCGGACGATCGACGCGTCCTCGTTCCGCGCGCTCGACGCGGACGTGGCCGGCGTCGACGCGGGTGACACCCTGCGGTTCGCGATCGTCGTCACCAACACGGGCAGTTCGCCGCGCGGCGCCTTCGACGTGACGCTCGCCGACTCGCTGCCCTGGGGCGTGGACCGGGCCTCGGTGTCGAACCTGCGGATCACCTACGGCGACGGCACCGTGCTGTACGACGGCACGGCCGCGACGCTCGCGCGCCTCACCGACGGTGACAACAACCGGCTCACGTCGCCCGACGCGGTCATCGCCGCGCTGCTCGACGGCTGCAAGCTCCGGCTGGTCGACGACGCCGGCGCGGATGGCGTCGCCGGCACCTCCGACGATCGCGGCGCGCTGGCCGGCGCGCTCGACGCGGCGGGCCGTCCGGTCGCACCCGGGCGCAACGTTCTGGTGCTGACGTACGACGCGCGCCTGGCGCCCTGGATCGAGCCCGGCAAGACGGTCAGCGCGTGGGCCGCGCTGACCCACTACGCGTCGAACGAACGAGGGGCCGACCTGACCCCGATCGACGTGTGCGACACCGCCACGGTCGCCACGCCGCTGGTCGCGATGGACCACCGGCTGGTCGCAACCAGCGAACCCGACCGGAGCACGGCCGGCACCGACGCTGTCATCGGCGAACGGCTCACCTACGAGATCACGATCACGTTGCCCGAGGGCACGACCGTCGCCGCGCGGCTGCTGGACACCCTCGGACCCGGCCTGTCGCTGGTGTCGATCGACTCGATCTCCGCCTCGTCCGGGATCGTGTTCGTCAACGGCGCGCCGTCGACCGGCGCGGTCCGCGTATCGTCGGCCGGCGGCGACGCGAACCGCTTCGAGCTGGACCTCGGCGACATCCACAACCTCGACACCGACAACTCGCGCCGCGAGACCATCACGGTCCGGTATACCGCGGTCGTCGACAACGTCGCGCAGAATCGCCAGGGCGCGACGCAGGGCGCCACCGCGGTGCTCGACGCCGCCTGCGCCATCATCGACGCCGCCGCTCAGGACGTGCGGATCGTCGAGCCCTCGCTGTCGGTCGCGATCGACGGCGGGTTGCCGCGTCCGGCGTCGGGTGACGCGGTGACCTTCACCGTCACCATCACTGCGGGCACCGGCCGCCCGCCCGCGCAGGACGTGACGCTCGACGTCGCGAACCTGGTGCCTTCGGGCCTGGCCTACGTGCCGGGCTCGATCACCCAGGTGTCCGGCCCGACGGCCTCGTCGCTCGCCTTCGGCGGCTCGGGGCTGGTCGGGAACTGGTCGACGCTGGAGCCGGGCTCGGTCGTCGTGATCCGGTTCGACGCGCGGGTCTCCGGCGACACGCCGTCGCAGCCGCTCGAGCAGACCGCGACCGTCCGCTGGAGCTCGCTGCCCGGCACCTCGAACGTCGACCTGTCGCCGATCGCGACCGTCGGCGACTTCGAGCGGACCGGCCGCACCACCGACCCGGGCGCCGCGCTGAACACCTACGTCACGAGCTCGCGTGCGCCGGTCTCGACGGTGGACGCGCTGGTCCCGAGGCTCGAACTCATCGCCAGCTCGGAAGCCGGCTCCTCCGGCACGACCGTCGTGCCCGGCGAGGTGCTGCGCTACCGGATGGTGGTGCAGCTGCCCGAGGGTGCGCTCTCTGATGTCGAGCTGCGTCCGGTGCTGCCGGCGGGGCTGCGGTTCGTCTCCGACGGCACGATCACGCTCGGCTTCGTCGCCGACGGCGCGGGCCTGAGCTCGAACACGCTCGCCGGATCGTCGTACCTGCTGCCGGGCGGCGGCGCGACCATCGCGTCGATCGCCGGGCTGCGGCCGCTCCAGCCGCTGCCCGCGTCCGCGGTGCGCGACGCCTCGGGCGGCGCGGTCGCGCCGGGCACCATCCTGCCCGCGGGCCAGAGCCCGCGGCTGGCGCTGGGCGATCTCACGATCGCCGACCGCGACTCGAACCGCGAGTTCGTCGTCATCGAGTTCGATGCCATCGTCGACAACGCGGCGGGCAACGTCGCCGGCTCGTCGAATCCGGTGGTCTTCGACGTGACCTCCGGCGGCGTGGTCGTCGCGCGCTCGAACACGGTCGTCGTCGAGGTGGCCGAACCGCGCATCGTCGACCTGTCGAAGGACGTGGTGGCGCGCGACGGCGACCGCGTGGTGTTCGAGGCGACCTTCTCGAACACCGGCACGCAGACCGCCTACGACGTCCGGCTCACCGACGCGTTCGCCGGCCTGGACGGCGTGCGTTTCTCGGGCGCCACGTCGCGGCCGGTCGGCTCGAACGACGCGAGCACCTCGGACACGCTCGACATCCGCCTGCCGACGCTCGCGCCGGGCGAGAGCGCGACGATCCGCTACGTGGTGACGCTCACCGATCCTGCCGCGGCGATCGCGCCGCGCGACGCGGTCGTCACCTACACGTCGCTGTCGCCCTCGGGCGTGTTCCTGCCGGTCCAGACGGTCGCGGGCACGCGCCTCACGCCCACCACCGGCGAGCGCACCGGCGATGCCGCCGACTATGGCGGCGGCGCGAACACCTACCGCGACGCGGACCCGGCGGGTCTCGCGGCGGTCCGCGGCACGCTCTGGGACGACACGAGCACGCCGGACGGGATCATCGGATCGAACGAGGCGCGGCTCGCGGGGGTCACCGTCACGCTCACCGCGGCCGGCCGCGACGGTCGCCTCGGCACGGGCGACGACCTGGTGCTGACCACGGTGACCGACGCCCAGGGCCGCTACGCCTTCGGCGGGCTGCCGGAGGGTGAGGTGCGGATCACCGCGCCGACGTCGATCGCGAACGCGAACGGCACGCTCGGCGAGGTGCGCGCACGCTACGACGTGCAGGGCAGCCCGACCGACGGGGCGATCCAGAGCCGGGCGGACGCCGGCCGGGTGGTGACCGACCTCGACGTCGGCTACGTCCAGCAGAACGACGCGCCGACCGTCTCGACACCCACCCGGATCGCCACGCCGGTCGACGGCTCGGTCCCGATCCCGGGGCTGCGGATCGCCGACGTCGACGCCGGCCCGACCGGGGTGCTCGGCGTGACGCTCACCGTCACCGACGGCAGCCTGCAGGTGACCCCGGGCGTGCCCGGGGTGACGATCGGCGGCAACGGCTCCTCGAGCGTCACCCTCACGGGTACGCTCGACGCGCTGAACACCGCGCTGACCTCCGTCACCTACGTGGCCGCCCCCGGCATGGCCGGCACCGACTCGCTGCGCGTGGTCGTCGACGACCGCGGCAACACCGGCGACGCCGACGGCGACGGCGTCCCGAACGAGCCCGGCGATGCGCTGACCGCGTCGGCCACCGTGCCGATCCGCGTCGGCCCGAGCAAGTTCCCGCCGGCCGCGCAGCCCGACACCAACCGCATCTCGGCCAACGACACGCGGCCCGCGCAGGGCAACGTGCTGACCGGCGGCAGCGCCGGCGATCGCGTCGACACCGATCCGGACAACGATCCGCTCGAGGTCCAGGGCGTGCGCGCCGGCACCGACACCTCGGTCGTCGCGCAGGGGTCCACTGGCGTGCCGGTGCCCGGTCGCTTCGGGACGATCGTCGTCAATCCGGACGGCAGCTACAGCTATCGCGTCGACCTCACGTCGACCGACGTCCAGTCGCTCAAGCCCGGCCAGACGCTCACCGACAGCTTCGTCTACACCGTCCGCGATCCGTCGGGCCTGAGTTCGACGACGACGATCACGATCACGATCGACGGCGTGAACGACGCACCGGTCTCCAGCAGCACGTCGCAGACCATCGATCGGCCCGTGCCCGGTGCGCCGCCGCCGCGGATCCCGGTCGCGCCGCCGACGGTGTCGGACCCGGACGACGGCACGTCGTCACTGGTCGTGCGAGTCGACACCATCGAGCGTCCGCAGGGGGGCACCTTCCTGCGGCCCGACGGCACCCCGGTGCAGCCCGGCCAGACGCTGACCGTCGACCAGCTGCAGCGGCTCACCTTCGTGCCCTCGACCGGCTTCGAGGGCACGCCCGCGCCGAACGGCAACACCGCGACCAGCAGCCTGGTGTTCACGGTCAGCGACCCGTCCGGCGCGACGTCGAGCGGACGCATCGATCTCGCGCTGCGGCCGACCACGCCCGGCGGCGGCACGTTCCCGCCGGCGCCGCCGGTCGATCCGAACGCGTCCTCGTCGATCTCGCTCGGCGGCGGCCCGGTCGCGGTGGCCGGCGTCGCCCAGGAGTTCTCCGGTTACGCGCCGGTCACGCCGTTCCAGCTGCCGCCGCTGGGCAACGGCCCCGGCGTGCAGTTCTCGGTGCCGGCCGCCGGTCCCGGCGACGGGCCGACCGCGATCTCGACCACGGTGGCCGAACTGCGGGACGGCACGGTCGACGGCCGCGAGTCGCTCGACACCGCCAGCCGGACGACCGACCTCGACGCCGGCGGCCTGCTGCCGTCGAACCGCGTCGCGGGCTTCTTCGGCGAGGAGGCCATCGGCCCGCTGGTCGACGGCAAGTCGAGCGGCGGACCGCGGCCCACCGCGATCACGACCTCGCTGGCGGCCGGCCCGTCCGAGCCGGCGACCGCGCTGGCCGGGTCGTCGCCGGTGCCCGCCGACGCCGCCAACCGCGGCGGCGCCCCCGCGACGATCGCGCAGAAGTCGGCGCCCGGCGGCGAGGCGGAGGCCACGCCGGCCGCCACTGCCGCCGCGCCACGCCCGCAGGTCGCCGCCGACGACGACTGCAAGCCGGTGCAGGTCGCCAAGCCGCGCCCCAAGCCGGTCAAGCGGATCCTGTCCGACCAG